>SBBV01000041.1 GCA_005240015.1 Candidatus Odyssella thessalonicensis
CCCCTATGCCGGCCGCCGACGCCGCGCATCGCCCACGAACGCCGACGAGTGCGGATGGCGCCGGCGCGATCGGCCTTCCCTTACTCCTTGTCCCAGTCGCGGACCGGCTTCACGCCGGCCTTGCGCAGCTCGTCCATGAACAGGGCGAGCGCCTTGGTGCCGGGAAGCCCTTGCTGATCCATCTTGCGCGCCCAGTCCTTCGCGATGTTGGGCATCGTCTTCGCCCAGCGGACCTGCTCTTCGCGCGGGAGCTCGTAGAGCGAAGCCTTGAAATCGGACAGGGACTTGTAGCCGTCGTCGCCGGCGGTCATGTAGGCCTTGTCCGACAGGATTCCCCACTGCTCGCCGACCTCGAACAGGATCTTCTGCAAGGCGGCGGGCAGCTTGTCGAACACGGTCTTGTTCACCGTCAGCACGACCGCATACTGCGCGCCGAAGCCGACCTTCGTCGCATAGGGCGCCACTTCCGGATACTTCATCGGCCGGAACGTGGAGGGCATGATGATGGTGCCCTGGTACACCCCCGTTTTGATCGAGTTGTAGTACTCCATCATGTTGCTCTGCACGCCCGTGGCGCCGAGGCCGTTCAGCCAGATCAGCGCGACTCCGCCGGTTCCGATTTTCTTGCCCTTGAGATCCTCGACGGTCTTCACCGGGAACGTCGTCAGCAGCTCGTAGGAGTCGACGCCCGATCCGCCGATGCGCACTTGATTGAACCGGTGATACTGCGCCCGAAACTCCGGAAAGGCCTGGTGCAGTTTCGCCATGATCGTGCTGACGAGCACGACGTCCGACGTCATGAAGGGAACGTAAAAGCTGAGCTGCTCGAGCGGCAACTTGTCCGGATAGAAGACCGACGGGACATAGCCGATCGTGGCGATGCCATCCTTGATGCCGTCCAGCATCTGCATCGGCTTGAGCAGCGAGCCCGCATACGCCTCCTTCCAGCGGATCTCGACGTTGAGCTTGGCTTCGGCCACCCGGCGCTTCACCTCGGGCACGAAGAACTCGCCCACCTTGGCCAGCGACGGCAGCGCGCGCGGCGGCTGGCCGGCCGCAACGGTGAAGTCGATCGCCTGCTGCGCCGAAGCGGCGGCCGCCCACATTACGAAGCTGCCTGCACAAACTATGGAGCCGATGTTCCTCGACATGTTTCCTCCTCCCGTTTCCTGAATGGTTCGTTTCCGACGTCGGCAAAAGCCCTCCGTGCTCTAGGAAGCCGCGATTGGCAGCAGCAGCCGCGACGCGCGCGCCGCGTCGTGCAGTATCGTGTCGGTGCCGACCTTGTACCACATGTACTGATGCGAGAAGAGCGAATCGGTCATCGGCGAGTCGGCACTCGAGATTTCGAGCCGGATGCGGTTGCCCTTCTTGAACAGATAGGCGCAGGGCAGCAGCTCGATTTCGAACTTGTAGACGCGCCCGGGCTCGATCGGCTGCGGGTTGGCATGCGTGTAGTAGGGCCGCAGGGGCCGGCTCCGGCGCTCGTCCTTCTCCCGATGCGAGGCGCGGAACCAACCTTTGGTCACGTTGACGAAGGCCGGCTGCCGTCCCTGCGCGCGCTCGCCCGCCGGCTGCGGCGACTGGTCCGAGAGCTTCACGATGAAATCCGTGTCGGTGTTCGTGGAGGACACGAACAGCTCGAGTGCAATCTCGCCGACGACCTCCAGATCCTCCTCGAGCGGCGGCGTCGTGAAGGTGAGGACGCGTGCGACCGGATCGGGACCGAACTGGGTCGGGACCACGACGCCGAAGCGCCACAGCGGATCGGGATATTTGTACTGCGTCGATGCTCCATCCGCCGGCGGCGGTTGGAGGGAGAGCGCGCCGTCGTTGATCGAAGTGACGCTCCCGGTGGGCCCGCTCCGCAGATAGAAGGCCTTGGGCGTGGCGGGCGGCGGCCACGACGGGAAGTCGCGGTAGGCTCCGCGACCGCGCACGAACAGCCGCACCGGCGGCCGGCGGCTGTAGTCGGTTTCGACGCCCTTGAGATAGTGGTCGTAAAACGGCAGCAGCTCCTTCTCGTGGAAGGAGATCTCGTCGAACATCTCGTGGACTTCGAAAACGTCGCGACCGCCGGTGACGAGCAGCTTCTTGGGCGCCGTCGCCACGTCGTAGCCGTTGATGTTCCCGCGCAGATGCAGGCCCGCCTTGCCCCAGTGCCCGATCGAATAGATCGGGACCTTGATCTCGGGGATGCCTTCGATCGGGCTGCGCTCCTTCCACCAGTCGTCGTAGGTCTGGTGCTGGATGATCTGCCCGGCGAGGTCGGGCTCCATGGCGCGGCCCGTGGGCCGGTTCGCGGCGCGCATCAGATTGTTCGCGCGCACCATGTTGTACCACCACACCAGGAACTCGCAGTAGATGCCGCCGTGGTAGGCGGAGTCGCGGTAGATGTCGGTGAAGCCGTCATAGGGCGCGATGCATTTGAGCGCCGGCGGGTTGACGATGCCCATGAACCACTGCGCCCACGCGTAGTACGACTGGCCGATCCCGCCGACCCGGCCGTTGGACCAGGGCTGCCGGCCGATCCACTCGATCAGCTCGTAAAGGTCCTGCTGCTCCTCCTGTCCCAGCATCGAATATTCGCCGCCCGACTTGCCGCTGCCGCGGACGTCGGCGTGGACATAGGCGTATCCGTGCTCGCAGACGTACCACGGAACCGGCCCGACCTCGCGCCACAGGAACAGCGAGCTGTGCGGGATGTCGTCGGTGTCGTACTGATAGGGCGACGGCGCGAACAAGGTGGGGAAGCGGCCCTCCGCGTCTGGCCGGTAAACTCGGCACGCGATCCGCACGCCGTCGCGCATGACGACGTACACGTCGTCCTCCACCTTCATGCGATACTTGCCGCGAACGGCCGCCTCGCCCGGATTGGCCATCCCTTACTCCTCCCTGTGTTCCCGCCGCGCGGATAACGCCGGGCGGTTTGCACCGGCCATAGTGAGGCTGCCGCCTCCGGCTCACAACATCGCTTGGAGCAATACCCATGTGCACGCGCCCGGGTGGCGCGCAGGGTTGCGCCTCAAAGCCGGGCGACCTCAATCGAGCGGGGTGGGCGTAAGGATGACCTTGCCGAGCGCAGTTCGGTCCGCGACGATGCGGTGCGCCTCGGCCGCCCGTGAGAGCGGCAGCACCCGATCGATGATGACCTTGTAGCGCCCGTGGGCCGCCGCCTCGAGGCTGGCCCGGACGTCGGCCGGATCGATGCGCCCGAACGAGCCGACGATCGTGAGGTTGAGGAGATAGAGGCGCGTCACGTCGAGCGGCACGATGCCGCCGCCATGGCTCCCGGCGGTGACGAGGCGGGCGCCCCGCCCCATGCTCGCGATCGCCTGCTTGAAGAGGTCCGGATCGCCGATGTTCTCGAACACGACGTTCACGCCGACGCCGCCGGTGACCTTCATCACCTCGGCCGCGAGGTCCTGACGGCGATAGTCGATGCCGGCATCGCCGCCGAGCTTCAGCGCGGCCGCCACGCGCTCGGGCGCGCCGGCGGCCACGATGATCTTGGCGCCGATGAGCTTGGCGACCTGCACGCCCGCGCTGCCAAGCCCGCCCGCGGCGCCCATGATGAGCACCCACTCACCGGCTTTGAGCTTGGCCTCGTCGCGCAGCAGGCTGAACGCGGTGGCGGCATGGCGCGTGACGACGGTGGCGGTGGGGAAGTCGACCGCGTCGGGCACGAGATGGGTGATCTCGGCGGGGACCTTCACGTATTCGGCGTAGCCGCCCCACACGTGCACGCCCAGCGCGATCATCGGCGTCGTCGGCGTGGGCACGCGCACGATCGAGGTCGTGGAAACGCGGTCGCCCACCTTGCGCGTCGTCACGCCCGGGCCGACCGCGGCGATCACGCCAGAGGGATCCGTTCCCAGCACGTGCGGGAGCTGAGGCAAGGCCGCGTATTTGCCCGCGCGGACCGTGAGGTCGAGCGTGCGGTTGACCGAGACGGCATGCACGCGGACGAGAACCTCGCCCGGCCCGGGCTCCGGCGTCGCGACCTCCTCGAGCCGGAGCACCTCCGGCCCCCCGAACGATCGCAGCACGATGGCTTTCACGGGTCCGCCCCGATTTCAGGGCGTCGCGTGCGCGATGAACGCCTGCGGCGCCGGCTCGCCCCACTGCGAACTCAGGCCCTTCTCGGCCGGGAGCAGGTTCGGCGCCGCGTGCACGTTGAGCACGTCGCTATCCGTCCAATGCTCGTGCACGCGCCCCCACGGATCCTTCCAGTAGTCGAAGATCTGGCTGCCGAGCACGTGCCGGCCGATGCCCCACACGTGCTCGTACTTGCCGGCTTTGCGCAGGTGCTCGTGCCCGAGCATCACGTCGTCGAAGCTCTGCACCTCGAACGAGAGGTGGTTGAGACCGGTGTTGGGGCCTTCGATGCAGAGAAAGACATGGTGGTCGACGTAGGTCTCGCCGCGGTCGCAGCGATTGAACGAGGCGATGACGTTGTGCTGCTCGCCGACGTAGACCTCGTCGGACGGGATGAAGCCGAACATCTCGCGGTACCATTTGATCTTCTCGCCGATGTTCTGCGTCATGACCACGGCGTGCGCGATGCGCTTGACCTGCGAGGGGCCGGGCGGCAGGCGCATGAGCTCGCCGGCGCGCCGCAGCTTCTCGTCGCCCCAGTTGAGCACGGCCCGGCGCGTCGGCAGCGGCTTCAACGCCTCGAGGCCGCACACGACCTCCATCTGATAGCCGTGCGGATCACGGATGCGGACGCGCCTGCCGCCGCCCGGCTCATCGATGCTCTCGATGCCGCCGGCGCCCGGCGCGCGTGCGAAGCGCTTCAGCTCGTCTTCGTTCTCGACGAGGAAGCCGAGGCCGATGAACTTCGGCGGGCCGAGATGCGTCACGTGGATGTGGTGCTGCGGATCGGTGCCGCGCATGTAAAGCGCATCCTTGGTCCGCGCCGCGCGCACCATGCCGAAATTGACGAGGAACTCTTCGGCTTGGTCGAGGCTCGGCGACTGCAGCCGGCCATAGGCGATATCCGTCACCTTTACCCAGGGCATGATTTCGTCCTCGCTGTTCCGCACACGCGGTCATCAGAGTAGTCCGCGGCAGCGGAGCCGCTCAAGCCCGGCCCGCGCCTATGCCGTCCGCCGACGATGCGCGTCACCCAGGACCGCCGTGCCCACCTGCTCGCGCAGCACCTTGCCCGGCACTTCTTCCACGGCGCCGCGCGCGAGCGAGCCGAGCTGGAACGGCCCGTAGGAGAGGCGGATCAGGCGCGAGACCTGCCAGCCGAAATGCTCGCAGATGCGCCTTACCTCGCGGTTCTTGCCCTCGCGCAGCGCGAAGGTGATCCACGCATTGGCGCCCTGCTGGCGCTCGAGCGCGGCCTCGACCGGCCCGTATTCGATGCCGGCGATGGTGATGCCGTTCTCAAGCGTCGCGAGGCGCTTGGGGTCGACGATGCCGTGCACGCGCACGCGATAGCGGCGCACCCAGCCGGTCGCCGGCAGTTCGAGGTGGCGCGCGAGCGCGCCGTCGTTGGTGAGCAGCATCAGGCCTTCGGAATTGAGGTCGAGCCGGCCCACCTTGACCACGCGCGGCATTCCGGGCGGCAGCGCCGCGAAGATCGTGGGCCGCTCCTGCGGATCGCGCTCGGTGGTGACGAAGCCCCGCGGCTTGTGATAGCGCCAGAGCCGCGTCTTCTCGGGGCCCGCCACCGGCTTGCCGTCGACCGTGATGCGGCTCTCTGCCGTGACGAGCACGGCCGGCGTCGTCAGCACCTTGCCGTCGACGGCGACGCGGCCCTCGCCGATCCAGCGCTCGGCTTCGCGCCGCGAGCAGAGCCCGGCGCGCGCGAGGCGCTTGGCTATTCTTTCGCCTTTCTCCATGCACGTCATCCCGACCGGAGCGGCCGCGCCTCTTTGCGCGGCCGCGGAGTGGAGGGATCGCCTGCGCGTTGGGTCGCGATCCCTCCACTTCGCGAGCCGC
>SBBV01000550.1 GCA_005240015.1 Candidatus Odyssella thessalonicensis
CCATGCTGACACGCCGCCATCTCGTCGTCTGGCTGCGCGTCGCGGTGCTGCTGGGGGCGCCGCCGCCGGCAGCTTGATGCGAAAGACCGTGGCCCACGGCGAGAGCCGCAGCACGTGCCCCGACTTCACCAGCACGCGCGGGATGCGGTCGAGGCCGTTAATCGTGTTAAGGATCATCGCGACCACGCCGAACATCGCGCCGATCGCGACGAGCGGCCAGCGCGAGAGCCCCAACAGCACGATCAGCAGCGGATAGAACACGAAGGTCGGCACCGAGTAGTACGAGGCGAGCATCGGATCGAGCAGCGCGCGCAGGCGCGGCAGCGCATGGATCAGGAGGCCGAGCGCCGCGCCGAGCAGGATCGAGACCGCCACCGCGGCGCCGATATTGGCGAAGGTGAACAGGATGTCGGCCGTGTATTTGCCGGCGCTGAGCCCCTGCCAGAGATGCGCCGCCATCTCCGAGGGCGGGATCATGGTGAGCCGCGGGATGCGCCCGGTGCGGCAGAGCAGCTCGAGCGCGCCGGCCGCCCCCAGCAGCACCGCGACGCGCAGCCAGACGACGAGATGGCGGCGTGTCAGCATGGTACGGGCGCGATCGCGGTCGAGCGCTTGGAAAGCGGCGGCGATGGCCTCGCGTCGGGGAGGGTTCGCGACCCGCCGGCAGGCCGCGCCTCGGCGCCATGCGGCGAGCGGGCGGGTCGGAGACCCGCCCCTGCGGACTTCGTGGCCGCCCTAGCGAACCATTTTCGCAATTTCGAATCCGTCGAGCCAAACGCCGCGCGAGGCGTTGCGCTAGTTCTTCTCCTTCAGCAGCGGCTGGAAGCGGTCGTCGAGCACCTTCTTGATGTCGAAGCCCTGCTCGAGCGCGCCCACCAGCTCCATGCCCTCGAGCATCGTGGCGAAGCCCTGCATGTTGAACTCGCCGCGCTTCCAATGCCGGATCTCGTAGAACTTTGGCAGGATCGCCTTCGCCTCGGCCTCGCTCACGTTCCAGTGCTTGGCGTAGATCCGCGCGGTCTCCTCGCGGTTCGCGTAGATGAAGTCGACCGCCTTGGCCCGCGCGCGCACGATCTTGCGCACCTTCTCCTCGTTCGTGGAGAGATACTTCGCCGTCGTCACGAACATCGCCCAGGAGAGATTGGGCAGCTCGTTCGCCGCGGCGAACACAACCTGATACTCGTGGCCACGCTTGGTGAGCACGGGGTCGACCAGGGTCGCGGCATCGACCGCGCCGTTGTTGAGCGCGGTCAGCGCCGCGCCGATGCCGCCGGCGGCGATGGTTTCGGTCTGGTCGAGCAGGCCGTGCCGCTTCAGCACCGTCTTGACGATAATCTCGGTCACCGAACGCGGGCTCGTGAACGCCGCCTTCTTGCCCTTCAAGTCCGCGACGGTCTTGACCGGGCTGCCCTTCTTCGCCACCCAGACGAGCTCGCCGATGGTGTTGGCGTGATCGGCGATGATGCGCACGTCGATGCCCTGCTTGAACGCCGCAATCGCGGCAGGCAGCGCCATTTCCGCCACCGGCAGGTCGCTCGCCAGCATGTTGCGCACCGAGGTGCCGCCGCCATGGCTCTGGATGAAGCCGTCGATCGCGAGGCCTTCTTCCTTGAAGAAGCCCTTCTCGAGCGCGATGGCGTAAGGCAGCGTCGGGACGAGGATGCCGTATTGGCTGACGGTGAGCCGCTCGGCGCGTGCGCCCGGCATGAGGGCGGCCACGGCAGCCAGCGCGGCCGCGCAGATGAATGCGATGCGACGCATCGGTTTCCTCCCGCTTGATGCTCTCTTCGACACGCGCCCATGACGCGCGCGCAGAGCCGAAACCTTGACACGGCCCCGCACCGATTTCAAACTTTTCAATAGCACTATAGAGTTTCCGCGAGCGCGGGGAGCAATCTCAATGAAGATCGTCGATGCCGAGAAGATTCCGGTAACCGAGCGCAAGGACCGCCAGCGCCAGGGCCGTTTCATCGAGCGGCGCCTGCTCGAAGGCGAGGAAGGGTCGATCGACAATTTCCAGTTCACGCTGGTCAACACCGGCGGTGATTTCTTCTCCCCGCGCCATCGGCACAATTTCGACCAGTTCCGTTTCCAGATCGAGGGCGAAGCCGGCTTCGACCGCGACGGCGTCATGACGCCGGGCACGGTCGGCTACTTCCCCGAGGGCACGCGCTACGGGCCGCAGAGCAACAAGGGCGATCTCACCACGCTCGTGCTGCAATTCGCGGGCGCCAGCGGCAACGGCTACACCTCGGAAGCGCAGATCTCGCAGGCGGTGCGCGAGCTCAAGCACTTCGGAGAGTTCCGCGAGGGCGTCTACTATCCCAATCCCGGCACCGGCCGGAAGCAGCAGGATGGCTACGAGGCGTGCTGGGAGCACGTGAACAAGAGAAAGCTCGTCTACCCGCCCGAGCGCTTCCACCACCCGGTGTTCATGAACTCGAATGCCTTTGCGTGGTCGCCGAGCGACGGCCAGAGCGGCGCGACCGAGAAGGTGCTCGGCACCTTCGACGAGTTCGGCACCGGCATCCGCTTCGTGAAGCTCGCGGCCGGCGCGGTCTACAAGGCCAAGGGCCGGCGGCTCTATTACGCGCTTGCCGGTTCGGGAACGGCCAGCGCCGGAACAGGCGGCTCGGGGCCCGCGAGCGGGTCCTGGAAGAATGGCGACACGATCTACACGTTCGTCGACGAAGCGCATGAGATCTGTGCCGGCGAGCCGGCGGAGTTCTACGTGATCCTGCTGCCGCAATTCAGAGCCGCGGCGCTGGCGAAGGCGGCGTAGAACCAGCCCACCCTCGAGTCACAGGTCGTCATCTCGAGTCACAGGTCGTCATTCTGAGCGACGGACCGAAGGTCCGCGCGAAGAATCCTTTCGTCGCGCGCGCCGTCGATGGCATTGCGAGCGCTGCCGCGCTGTGCAACAAGGCGGGGTGACCCGCCACCGGCCGGACACGATGCCCCCATCCCCATCGCCCATCCTCTCGCCGAAGCCGATCCCGCCGCGCGAGCGGCTCATCGTGGCGCTCGACATGCCGAATGCCGGCGAAGCCAAGGCGCTGGTCGAGCGGCTCGGCGATTCGGTCTGGTTCTACAAGATGGGCCTCGAGCTGTTCATGGCCGGCGGCTATTTCGAGCTCATGGACTGGCTCGGCGCCCGCGGGAAGAAAATCTTCGTCGATCTCAAATTCTTCGACGTGCCGCAGACCGTGGGCTCGGCGGTGCGCCAGCTGCAGGGCCGCAACGCGTATTTCGCGACCGTGCACGGCAACGACGCGATCATCGAGGCCGCCGTCGCCAACAAGGGCTCGACGCGCATCCTCGCCGTCACCGTGCTGACCAGCCTCGACCAGAAGGACGTGGAGAGCCTGGGCTTCAAGGCCGACGTCTCCGCGATCGTCCTTTCTCGCGCACGCAACGCGCTGGCCAAGGGTTGCGACGGAATCGTTTCCTCGGGCCTCGAGGTGGAGGCGCTCAGGCGCGAGCTGGGGCCGAGGCTCCTGGTCGTCGTACCCGGCATCCGCCCGCTGGTGAACCGCGCCGCCGATGACCAGAAGCGCACGGTCGATGTCGAGGATGCGTTCCGCTACGGAGCCGACTACATCGTCGTCGGCCGGCCGATCCGGGCGGCGGCCGATCCGGCGGCGGCGGCGGCCGAAATCCAGCGGCGGATCGCCGGGCTGTTCGCGGACGCGCGGGCGGCCTCCGCCTAATCGCGGTTCAACCGGCCGGTTGCGCCCAAATCGCTGCCCCGTCTCGGCAAAAGCACCCTCACAGAGGCGTTACGCCGCATGTATTGCTTGCCGCGGGAACCCTTCCCATATCGGTGGCCGAAGCGGCCTCGGATTCCTCAGGCCGAGGTCGTCCGCTCGAGCCGGTCCCCTCCCGGCCAGAGCGGAGCCGTATACGGTCCTTCCGGGCGCGTCGCGATCCCCCTCGCGACGCGCCACTTTTTTTGCCCCCGGCTGCGGCGGCCGGGGGATCGAACCAGGGAGGACACGGGGGGCACGGAGGGAGCGCCTTTCTTTTCTCTGTGTCCTCCGTGTCCTCTGTGGTTCAAATTCCTCTGCCCGCCGCGCCTTCGCCTGAGATCCGATGCGCCTCGTCACCTGGAACATCAATTCGGTCCGCCTCCGGCTCGATCTCGTGGCGCTGTTGGCGCGCGATTGGGCGCCCGACGTGATCTGCCTTCAGGAGACCAAGTGCCCCGATGCGCTGTTCCCGCGCGCCGGGATCGAGGCGATGGGCTATCCCCACCAGGCGATCATCGGCATGAAGGGCTATCACGGCGTCGCCATCCTCTCGCGCCTGCCGCTCGAGAAGCCGGGGCACATCCACTGGTGCGACAAGGAAGACTGCCGCCACGTCTTCGCGGCGCTGCCGGGCGGGATCGAGCTGCACAATGTCTATATCCCGGCCGGCGGCGACATTCCCGACCCCGACGAGAACGAGAAGTTCGCGCACAAGCTCGCTTTCCTGCGCGAGCAGACGCGGTGGTGGAAAGGCCAGGGCAAGTCGCGGAAGCGCATCCTCGTCGGCGACCTCAACGTGGCGCCGCTCGAGACGGATGTGTGGTCGCACAAGCAGCTGCTCGACGTCGTGAGCCACACGCCGATCGAGGTGAAGCTCTTGGGCAAGCTGCAGCAGGCGCATTCCTGGGTCGACGCCGTGCGCCATTTCGTGCCGGCCGAGCAGAAGCTGTTCTCGTGGTGGAGCTATCGCGCGCGCGACTGGCGCGCGTCCAACCGCGGCCGGCGGCTCGACCACATCTGGGTGACGCCCGACCTCGTCGAGCGCCTGAAGGGCACGGCCGTGTTGAAGGACGCGCGCGACTGGGCGCGTGCTTCGGACCACGTGCCGGTCGTCGTCGATTTCGAGGACTAGGTCGCCGCTCGAAGACGGGCTGCTAGTGGCCGAGCGACTAGCTTCGTTCGGAGGGGCGCAGCAGCGACAGCGCGCGGACGCGGGCGAGCAGCTTTTCGGCCTGCGCGCGCGTGACGTCGCGCTGGAGCGCGAACTGGCTGCGGCGCCTCCGATTGCGGATGAGGAATTCGATCTCGGAGCGAGAAAGCGTGGGCCCGCGGACCGGCGGCTCGGGGTGTTCAGCCATGGATCTTCTCCGAAAAAAGGGGTCAGACCCCTTACGAAAGGGGTCTGACCCCTTTTGCGCTAGAACAACGTCTTCCTTCGGTGAGTCGCCGCCTCCGCAGGCCGCGGCTTCGGCGTCGGCGCCGCATCGCTGTCGTGGCGCGCCATCTCGCGCAGCACCTCGGGACCGCTCTTGCGCTTCGCATGGCGAAGCACGAACGCGATCTCGGACGGCGAGCGATTCTGCTCGGGCATGCCTTTGTCGCGTTTCTGCATCGTCGAGATCCTCACGTTGGTTTTCACGATTTTCGGGGGATCGAGGCCGTTCGCGGCCCCTCGCCGGATAAAACGTCCGGGCCGGCGCGCCGTTCACGCGAAATTGCCCCGCCGACGATTGCGGCGACGCCCGGTGCGGGTTAGGGCAAGCCATCCGAAACGGAGCCAAGCCATGCGCATCTTGACGCTTGCGACGATTTCCGCGCTTGCATTCGTGCCCGGGGCGGCGGCCCACCACGGCTGGGGCAGCTACGATTCGCGGAAGGTGATGAAGTTCCAGGCGGTCATTCTCGAGATCAAATACGAGAATCCGCATGCCGAGATCGTGGTCGAGCACCAGGGCAAGAAGTGGACGGCGACCCTGGCGCCGATCTTCCGCATGCGCAATCGCGGCTTGCCGGAAGGCGCGCTCGCCAAGGGCAAGCGCGTAACCGTCGAAGGCTATCCGAGCCGCGTCAACGACGCGGAGCTCCGCGCCGAACGCGTCACGGTCGACGGCAAGACGGTCGAGCTGCGCTGATGGAACATGGCGGGGGACCGGCCTGGGCCGCCTGGCTCGAGGCCTCGCCGCTCGGCGCCGCCATGCGCGAATCGGCATTGCTCTACCCACTCGCCAACATCACGCATGTGCTCGCGCTGATCTTCTTCGCGGGCTCGATCCTGCTGCTCGATCTGCGCCTCATCGGCTTCGCCCGCGCGCTGCCGATCGCGGCAACCGCGCGCGTGCTCTCGCCGATCATGATCGTGGCGTTCCTGTTCATGGTGGCGAGCGGCACCCTCCTGTTCAGCGCCGACACGCGCCCGCTCTGGAGCAATCCGGTCGTCAAGGTGAAGGCGGCGCTGATCGCGGCCGGCCTCGTCAACGCCGGGCTGTTCCGCCTGCTGTGGAACCGCCGCCTTGGCGACTGGGATAGGCGCGCGCCGGTCGCGGGGCGCGTTCAGGCCGCGCTCTCGTTCGGGATTTGGATCAGCGTCGCCCTGTGCGGGCGCTTCATCGGCTATTTCTGAGCGAGAAAGGGGTCAGACCCCTTCGAAAAGGGGTCTGACCCCTTTCTTGCTAGATCTGCCAACGCAGCAGGTTCCCCGGCAGGGCCTTCTTGCGCCACATGCCCTTGACGTCGGCGACGAGGCCGCCGGCGCGCACGAGGCGGGAGAAGTCCGCCGCGCCGAGCTCGACATAGGGCGCGTGGGTGACGGCGCCGACGAGCGCATCGAAGCCGCGGAGCTTGCCGAGATCGCCGGCGAGCGGGATGCCGTATTCCGCCTCGGCCTCGCCGGCATCGGCGAACGCGTCGTGCACGGTCACCTGGTGCCCGCGCTGCTTCAGGCCGGCGACGATGTCGACGACCTTCGAATTGCGGAGATCGGGGATGTTCTCCTTGAAGGTGAGCCCCAGCACGAGCACCGACGAGGGCTTGCCGAGCGCCGCATGGATGCGCTCGGCGATGTAGCCGCCCATGCCGTCATTGGTGCGCCGGCCGGCGAGGATCACCTCGGGATGATGGTCGTATTGCTGCGCCTTGTAGGCGAGGTAGTAAGGGTCGACGCCGATGCAGTGGCCGCCAACGAGGCCCGGCACGAAGGGCAGGAAGTTCCACTTGGTGCGCGCCGCATCGAGCACATCGTAGACCGAGATGCCCATCTTCTCGAAGATCTGCGCGATCTCGTTTATGAACGCGATGTTGATGTCGCGCTGCGCGTTCTCGATCACCTTCGCCGCCTCGGCGGTGCGGATGTCGCGCGCGACGAAGACATTGCCGCCGGTGACCGCGCCGTAGACGCGCTTCAAGAGCTCGGCCGTCTCCGGCGTCTGCCCCGCCACCACCTTGGTCACGCGCTCGAGCGTGTGCTGCTTGTCGCCGGGGTTGATGCGCTCGGGCGAATAGCCGAGGAAGAAATCGCGGCCCGCCTCGAGGCCCGAGGCGCGCGCAAGCTCGGGCCCGCACACCTCCTCAGTGACGCCGGGATAAACCGTGCTCTCGAGCACGACCGTATCGCCCTTCTTCAAGTGCCGGCCGATGCTCGCGCAGGCCGCGCGCACGGCGCCGAGATCGGGCAGGTTGCGCTCGTCGACCGGGGTCGGCACCGTGATGACGTAGAGATCCGCCGCGGCGACATCGCCGGCCGCGGCCGAGAAGCGCGCCTTCGTCTCCCTGAGCGCGGCCTCTTCGACCTCGTTGGTGCGGTCGTAGCCGCGCCCGAGCTCCTCGATGCGGCGCGCATCGAGATCGTAGCCCAGCACCGGGAAATGCCGCGCCAGCGCCACCGCCAAGGGCAAGCCGACGTAGCCGAGGCCGATAATGGCGATAAGCTTGGGCGAATCCATTGATTTTCCGGGAGGAAAGCTCTGCGGCGGGAGCGCCTCTCTAGCCGCCTCCTCCGGCCATTGTCAACGCGCCTCGGCCGCCCCCGCGCGGTTGACGTTCAATCCATGAACACAGTACTGTTCAGCGATTGAACAAGGGCCCTCCCGTATGGCGGCCGAAGCGCAGACGCAACCTCCGGCGGGCCCGCAGGCGGCCGGCGGCCAAGAGACCGAGATCACGCTGGGCGTGCTCGACGCGGTCGAGCAGAACGCGCAGGTGACGCAGCGCTCGGTTGCGAGCGAGCTCGGCATCGCGCTCGGCCTCGCCAACGCATATTTGAAGCGCTGCATGCGCAAGGGCTGGATCAAGGTGAAGCAGATCCCGCCCAACCGCTATCTCTACTATCTCACCCCCAAGGGCTTCGCCGAAAAGTCGCGGCTCACCGCCGAATATCTGGGCTCGTCGTTCACGTTCTTCCGCCGCGCGCGCGCGCAGCTGGAAGAAGCGATGGCGACCTGCAAGATCAAGGGCTGGCAGCGCGTCGGGCTTTATGGGATCGGCGAGCTCACCGAGATCGGCGCGCTCTGCAATTCGGAATTCCATCTCGACCTCGTCGTCGTGGCGCCCGGCGCAAGCGGCCGCATCGCCGGCGTTGCCGCCGTGCCGACCATCGACGCAGCGGGCGCCCTCGATGCGGTGATCCTGACCGACCTCGCGCGGCCGCAGGTCGCGTTCGAGGAGCTGAAGGCGCGATTCCCCGCGGAGCGCATCCTGACCCCGCGCCTGCTCCGCATTTCGCGCAACGGCAAGAGCTGAGGGCGGCATGGAACGCTGGTACGTCGCCGAGACGCATCCGCAATCCGAGGCCAAGGCGCTCGAGCATCTGGCGCGCCAGGGCTATGCCGCGTATCTGCCGCGGTATCTGAAGCGCCGGCGCCATGCGCGCCGCACCGACACGGTGAAGGCGCCGCTGTTCCCCGGCTATCTGTTCGTGTTCATGGACGTGGCGAAGACGCGCTGGCGCGCGATCCGCTCGACGATCGGCATACGCCACCTCATCTGCGAGGGCGAGAGGCCGGTGCCGGTGCCGGCCGGCGTGGTCGAAGACATCCGCGCCCAGGAAGACGCCGCGGGGCTCGTGTCGGTGGCGCCGCCGGTGCCGTTCCAGCCCGGCGAGGAGGTGCGCGTGACGAGCGGCGCGTTGCGCGAGCAGGTTGGCTGGTTCCAGCGCGTGGCCGACCGCGAGCGCGTGGTGATCTTGCTGAGCCTCCTGGGGCGGCAGATCCCGTTCGTCGTCCCGCTCGGCGCCGTGCGCGCGGCGTTTTGATCGCTCAATCCCACTCCCCGATGCGGCCGATGCCGGCGAAGAAAGTGAACAGGAGCCGGGGAGCCGGGGAGAAATGGGTTTCGCGCGCTTTGCGCGCTTCTAGCGCCCTCCCCGGCTCCCCGGCTCCTGTGAATCTTCAAGCGCGCGCGACAGAAGCGTCGTCACACCATGTAGTGCGTATCGGCGCGGACCTTGCCTTTGGCGAAGCGGTCGCGCCACCAGGCGACGGTGGTGGCCAGCCCGGCCTTGAGCTCGGTCCTGGGCGCCCAGCCGGTGGCGGCGCGCAGCGCGCGCGAATCGGCGAGCAACGCGCGCACCTCGGAATTTTCCGGACGGAACCGCGTCTGATCCTGGTTCACCGGCTTGTTGGCACCGGTGGCGGCGCGCACCAGCTCGATCATCTTGGCGACGCTCACCGCGGTGCCGGTGCCGGTGTTGTAGGCACGGCCGAATTCGAGCTTGTCGGCGGTGCCGATGGCAAGAAACGCCTCGACCGTGTCGGCGACGTAATTGAAGTCGCGCGTCGGCGTCGTGTCGCCGACGCTGATCGCGTCGCAGGCGGGGTCGAGCGCCTGGCGGATCACGGTCGGGATCACCGCGCGCTCGCTCTGGCGTGGCCCGTAGGTGTTGAAGGGCCGCAGAATCGTGACCGGCAGGTTGAACGCGAGCGCGTAGGATTCGGCGAGCTTGTCGGCCGCGATCTTCGACGCCGCGTAGGGGCTTTGCGCCACCAGCGGATGGCTTTCCGGGATCGCCTGCACCTGCGCCGTGCCGTAGACCTCGCTGGTCGAGGTGTGCACGACGCGGCCGACCGAATGCGCGCGCGCGGCCTCCAACACGTTGAGCGTGCCGCTGACGTTGACGTCGATGTAGGACTGCGCCGAATCGTAGGAATAGGGAATGCCGATCAGCGCGGCCAGGTGGAAGACCACGTCGTGGCCTTCGGCGAGGCGATGCATGGCGACGCCGTCGCGAATGTCGCCGCGCACGAGACGCATCGACGAGCGCACCTCGACATCGACTTCGTCGAGCCAGCCGTAGCGGTCGAAGGCGTTGTAGAGCGCCAACGCCGTCACTTCGGCGTTTTCGCGCACCAGCGCCTCGGCGAGATGCGAGCCGATGAAACCGTCGGCGCCGGTGACGAGCACGCGTCTGCCGCGATAGGACATGAGGGAACCGGGGCTGTCGGGCCGGTCTATAAGCGCATTCGCCGAGGGTCAAGGTCTCGGCGATCCGTCCTTGTCTGAGGCGATGATGCCGGCAAGCTGGAGCGAGATCCAATCCGCCTATGTCGAGCTCGTGCGCACCGCCGAGTCCGGTGGCAACATCGCACCGGCCTGGGGCCGCTACGCCGAGCGCGTGATCTCGACCAAATCCGCGCCGCCTTATCACCTCGCCGGCCTCGTCGAGCTGCTCGAGAGCATGAACAAGCCGGCGGCCGAGATCCGCATCCTCGAGCACGGCTGCGGGGGCGGCTCCGCCCTGCTCTATCTGCTGGCGCTCGGCTACGCCGGAATTCATGGCGTCGACCTCGGCGGGCGCATGGCCGCGCTCGACCGCATCGTCTCGGCCGCCGGCGGGATCGAGCAACGTTTCTTCGTCTATGACGGCTACCGCCTGCCATTCCCCGCGGCGAGCTTCGATTTCGTCTTCAGTCAGCAGGTGCTGGAGCACGTGGCGCCGCCGATGATCGGCCCCTACTACTCCGAGGAGGCGCGCGTGCTCGTGCCGGGCGGCATCGCCTACCATCAGGTTCCGCACCGCCTCGTGCCCTACGAAAGCCATACGCGGACGTGGTTCATCCACTATCTGCCATGGCCGCTGGCGTTGAGGCTCTACCGCCTGATCGAGCGCGATTCGCCGCTGACGCGCGAGCATCTCTTCCTGCGCTGGCCCGGCTTCCATCGCCGGCAATTGCGCCGCTGGTTCGGGCATTGCCGCGACATCACCGGCGAGCGGCTCAGGAAGCTGCAGATCCGTGAATACTACGACGGCCCCGCCCGCCTGCGCCGCGCCATGGCGCTGCTGGCCGGCGCGCCGATTCTCGGCAGGGCGTTCACCGCGTTGATGGGGAATCTCGTCATGCTCGACACGATGTCGATCAAGCAGGATGCCGCGCTACCGCACCGTGCCCGCACACGCTGACGGTTCCCCATGTGCGGCATAGCCGGACTCGTGGACCTCGCCGGGCTCGATCGCGCCGACGCCGCCGCGCGGCGCCTTGCCATCGTCGATCTTTCGCCCTCGGGCGCCCAGCCGATGCTGCGCCATGGCGCGGCGCTCGTCTTCAACGGCATGATCTACAATTACCGTGCGCTGCGCAGCGAGCTCGCGGCGCTCGGCCACCGCTTCACCAGCGAATCCGACACCGAGGTGCTGCTTGCCGGCTGGCAGCAGTGGCGCCAGGCCCTGCTGCCGAAGCTCCAGGGCATGTTCGCGTTCGCACTCTGGGATGCGGCGCGGCGCGAGCTCGTGCTGGCTCGCGACCGCTTCGGCAAGAAGCCGCTGCTCTATCACCAGAGGGGCGCGCGCCTCGCCTTCGCCTCGGACCTCGTCGCCGCCGAGCATCTCGCCGGCGCTGGCGAGATCGATGCGGCCGCCATCCGCTGGCTGTTCATGCTGCGCTACATCCCGGAGCCGGCGACGGCACTCCGCGGCTTCTTGAAGCTGCCGCCGGGGCACCTGGCGATCCTCTCGCCGGAAGGGTTTGCGCTCGAGCGCTGGTATGACCTCGCCGCCGCACCGAAGCCGCGCTTCGCCGACGAGGCCGCGGCCGCGCTTGCGCTGCGCGGCAGCGTCGAGGCCGCCGTCGCCGACCGCCTCGTCGCCGACGTGCCGGTGGGCGCGTTTCTTTCGGGCGGCATCGATTCGGCGATCGTCGTGGCGTCGATGCGCAAGGCTTCGAATCGCGTGCGCACCTACACCGTCGGCTTCGAGGGCGCGCCCGACTATTACGAGGAGCGGCCGGCGGCCAAGGCCGTGGCCGACTATCTCGGCACGGAGCACACCGAGATTGCGGTGAGCGCCGCCGAGGCGCTCGCCGCCGTCGACAAGGTCTTCGATGGGCTCGACGAGCCGTTCGCCGACAGTTCGGCCATCCCGACCTATCTCGTCTCGCGCGCGACCCGGCGCCACGTGACCGTAGCGCTCTCGGGCGACGGCGGCGACGAGGTGTTCGGCGGCTACCGCAAATACCAGGGCGAATTGCTCGCCGAGCGCTATCGCGCGGTGCCGGCGCCCCTCCGCCGCGGCGTCATCGAGCCGCTCGTGCGCCTCTTGCCCGAGAGCAAGCGCCATCCGCTCTTGGAGCAGGCGCGGCGGCTGCGCCGCTTCGTGGCGCATGCCGGCGGCGAGGCGGCGGTGCGCCAGGCGGGCTGGATGCGCCTGCTCGCAGCGGAGGAGCTCGACGAATTACTGGGCCCGGGTGCCGCCAACGGCGTGCTCGAGGAGCGGATAGAAGCGGTTCGGGCCGCGGCCGGCGGCGCGGACCCGCTCAACGCGATGCTGTTCGCCGACATCGCCCTCGGCTTGCCCGGCGACATGCTGACCAAGGCCGACCGCATGAGCATGGCGAACTCGCTCGAGGTGCGCTGCCCGTTCCTCGACCACCGCGTGGTCGAGGCGGCCGCGGGAATGCCCGGCGCGTGGAAGCTGAAGCGCGGCGAAGGCAAGGCCGTGCTGCGGCGCGCCTTCGCCGACGCGCTGCCGGCGGAGGTCTTCGAGCGGCCGAAGAAGGGATT
Source organism: Candidatus Odyssella thessalonicensis (assembly GCA_005240015.1). Taxonomy (GTDB): domain Bacteria; phylum Pseudomonadota; class Alphaproteobacteria; order Bin65; family Bin65; genus SBBV01. The sequence goes on from SBBV01000550.1 coordinate 12,735, forward strand.
CGAGGTGCCGATCGCGACGTGGCTGACGGGGCCGCTGCGCGCGTTGGTCGAGACCGCGCTCGACGCCAAGACGCTCGCCGACCACGGCATCGCGGCCGCGCCGCCGCGGCGCTGGCTCGCCGAGCTCGAGAGCGGCCGACGCGACACCTCGGAAAAGCTTTGGACGCTCGTCGCGTTCACGCAATGGGCGGCGCGGCGCGGTCCCTCCCTCAGGGCGGCGGCATGAAGATCGCCCAGCTCTGCGCGGTCGATTTCACGCTCTACCACTTCATCCTGCCGCTGATGCGTGCGATGCGCGATGCGGGACATGAGGTGGTCGGCATCGCCAGCGACGGTCCCTTCATGGCGAAGATCCGCGCCGAGGGGTTTCGCGTTGAGCCGGTCTATATCGAGCGCTCGTTCAATCTGATGCGCCATCTCGGCAGCGCGCGTCGCCTGAAAGCGCTGATGAAGCGGGAGCGCTTCGACATCGTGCACGTGCATACGCCGGTGGCGGCGCTGATCGGGCGCTGGGCGGCGTGGCGCGCCGGCGTGCCGAGGATCGTCTACACGGCGCACGGCTTCTATTTCCACGAGCGCATGGCCTGGCCGAAGCGCGCCGCCTTCGCGGCGCTCGAATGGCTCGGCGGGCGTCTCACCGACGTGCTGTTTACCCAAGCCGAGGAGGACGCCGTGATGGCGCGGCGCCTCCGGCTCGCGCGCGGGCCGATCGCCGCGATCGGCAACGGCGTCGATCCCGCGCGGTTTCATCCCGCCGCGGATGCGGCCGAGCGCCGGACGCTGCGCAGCGCTCTCGGGGCGGGCGACGGCGATGCCGTGATCCTCATGGTCGGGCGCCTCGTCGCCGAGAAG
>SBBV01000018.1 GCA_005240015.1 Candidatus Odyssella thessalonicensis
CACCCGCACCTCGTCCTCGGGCGGCAGCCAGCGTGGGCGCATCGGGACGCCGAACCCCACGGTGTAGACGATGGGCTGCTGCGACGGGCACGGGCCGCGATATGACCTGAGCGCACCGGCCGGGATGACGCCGCCCGGCGCCGCTTCGACCTCGCCGCCACCGTGGCGCGCGAAGGCCGAGTCGACGTCGACGAGCTCGACCCGGAAGCGCTTCGTCGCCGCCGGCGCGTCATGTACTACGATCCGCGGCGAGACGTTCGAGCAAGGCGGAACACCGGCCCAGCTGAACTCGATCGAGAGCTCGGGCGCACCGCGTTGCGCCTGCTGCTGCGGCGTGGTGCAGCCGGCTGCGGCGGCTAGCAGGAAGAGCGGGACGAGAACGCGTGCGCGCGGCAAGGCGGTACGGGCCCGGCTAGTAGGTCGAGTTGCCCGGATTTCCCGGCGCGGATTCGCTTTCCGCCGGCGGCGGCGCGGGCTTCTTCTTGGCCTTGGCCACTTGGACCTTCTTCTTCGCCGGCTTCTTGGCCTTCGCGACCGTCTGCTTCTTGGTCTTGCTCTTCACGACCTTCTTCTTGCTCGTGGCCTTCTTCTTGGCCACCGACTTCTTCACGGTCGCCTTCTTCTTCACGACGGCCTTCTTCTTGGCGGTCTTCGCCTTGGGCTTTGCGATCTCGCCGCTGTGGAGGGGCGCCGTCTGCGCTACGGCGCTTGCCGCACCGAACGCGGCAAGGCCGATCGAAATCAGCAGGATCCTCAGGATTCTCATCGAGTTATGCCCCATGTCCCCGGGATGGAGGAGCCGCCTCGCGGCCCGCCCGGAAGGGCCCGCGAAGCGGGATACGCAGAAACTACGAGGCGCCCTCCGCCCGCGTGCCCCGGCTTGGACCGTTTGGCTGTGCCGGGCGGCACGATCCCGCGATGTCAGTGGGCCTCCGCCCAGTTGCTGCCGACGCCGGCATCGACGACGAGCGGGACCGAGAGCGCGACCGCGGGCAGCGCCGCCTTCTCCATCACCGGCTTCAGCGTCGCGATCGTGGCTTCGACCTCGGCCTCGGGAGCCTCGAACAGAAGCTCGTCGTGCACCTGCAGCAGCATCCTGGCTTGCAGCTTCCGCTTCTCGAGTGCCTCGGGGATGCGGATCATCGCGCGCTTGATGATGTCCGCGGCGCCGCCCTGGAGCGGCGCGTTGATCGACTGGCGTTCGGCAAAACCGCGGTCGCCCGGCCGCTGGCTGGTGAAGCCGGCGATATGGATGCGGCGGCCGAACGGCGTCACGACGAAGCCATTGCGCTTCGCGAAGTCCTTGGTCCGCTCCATGTAGTCGCGGATGCCGGGATAGCGCTGGAAATAGGCCTCGATGTAGGCGCTGGCCTCCTGTTTCGGGATGCCGAGCTGGTGCGCGAGGCCGAACGAGCTGATCCCGTAGATGATGCCGAAATTGATGGTCTTGGCGCGACGGCGGATGTTGGGATCCATGCCCTCGATCGGCACGCCGAAGACCTGGCTCGCGGTCATGGCGTGGATATCGATGCCGTCGCGGAACGATTTCTTCAGCACCTCCATGTCGGCGACGTGCGCGAGCAGGCGCAGCTCGATCTGCGAGTAGTCGAGCGAGATGAGCTTCATGCCCTTCGCAGCCACGAAGGCACGGCGGATCTTGCGCCCCTCCTCGGTGCGCACCGGGATGTTCTGGAGGTTGGGATCGTTCGACGAGAGCCGCCCGGTCTGGGCGCCGGTGAGCGAATACGAGGTGTGGACGCGCCGGGTCGCGGGATTGATCTGCAGCAACAGCGCGTCGGCATAGGTGCTCTTGAGCTTCTGCAGCTGGCGCCAGTCGAGCACCTTCTGCGGCAGCGGGTGGTGCTCGGCGAGGCCCTCGAGCACCGAGGAATCGGTGCCGTAGGCGCCGGTCTTGCCCTTGCGGCCGCCGGGGAGCTGCAGCTTCTCGAACAGGATGTCGCCAAGCTGCTTGGGCGAGCCGATGTTGAAGGCGCCGCCCGCGAGCTTGTGCGCCTCGGCCTCGTGCTCGGCCATACGTTGGGCGAAATCCTCGGAGAGGGCCGCGAGCGCGGCGGGATCGACGGTAATGCCGGCGCGCTCCATCGCCGCCACGATCGGCACCAGCGGCCGCTCGATGGTCTCGTAGACCGTGACGAGCCGCTCGCGCACGAGCCGCGGCTTGAAGGCGGCGTTGAGGCGCCAGGCGATCTCGGCGTCCTCGGCCGCATAGTCGCGCGCGCGCTCGAGCGGCACCGCCGCGAACGGAATCCGCGCCTTGCCCGAGCCCACGACCGCGTCGTAGGCGATCGGCGTGTGGCTCAACGTGCGCGCGGCGAGCTCGTCGCGGCCGTGGCCGTTCTTGCCGGCCTCGAGCGCGAACGACATCAGCATCGTGTCATCGTGGGGGCCGAGCGTTATGCCGTAGACGGCCAGTGCCTGCGCCGCGAGCTTCACGTCGTGGCCCACCTTCAGCACCGCATCGTCCTCGAGCAGCGGCTTCACGAGCTCGAGCGCGCGCTGGCGCGGGATCTGCCGGAGCGCGCCATCGACCTTCGGTGCCTCGAGCGCCAGGGCGCCCTGGGGGCCGCCCGAAACATGCGTGAGCGGCACATAACAGGCCTCGCGCGGGCCGATCGCGAGCGAAAATCCCACGAGCTCGGCGCGCATCGGGTCGCGCGTCGTGGCTTCGGTGCCGATCGCCACGATCCCGCGCTCGCGGGCACGTGCGATCCATTCGTTGAGCACGACTTCGTCCTGCACCAGCGCGTAGGCCGAGCGGTCGAACGGCTGGGACGGCGCGCGTGGCGCCTGCCACGTTGGAACCAGCGCCGTCGACTCGGCCGCAGCAGGCACGCCGGCGCTGGCGGGCGCTGGCGCAATCGCGCCGCCCGGCGCAAAGCCGCGCTGGGTCAAGATGCTCTTGAATTCATTTGCGACGAGGAAAGGAACGAGCTTCTCCGGATCCGGGCGGCGGAGAGCCATCTCCTCGATCGCCATCGGCAGCGGAATGTCGGTCTTGAGCGTCACGAGTTTCTTCGAAATGCGCGCATTCTCGGCGTTGGCGCGTAGCGCTTCGCCGGCGGCGCCGCAAAGCTTCGTCAGCGCACGCCAGCGCAGGACCTTGCCGGCAATGGCGTGGCCCTTCTGCTTCAGCTCCTGCAGCGTCGCCGTGTCGGTCGAAAAACCGCCGCTCTTGCCCTGCTTCGCCGTCAGCTTCAGCGTGACGAACAGCACCTCGGCGAGCTGCTTGGTCGCTCCGATGGAGAATGTTTTGCCGGCGACCGCGTAGATGTCCTTCTCGAGCTTTGCGAGCTTCTCGCCGACGAGGACCTCGCACTTTGCCTTGTCTCCGGCGACATCCAACAGCGCCTCGACGGTGCCGAACTCGTCGATCAGCTCGGCAGCCGTATCGACGCCGATGCCGCGAACGCCCGGGACATTGTCGACCGAATCCCCGGCGATCGCCTGTACCTCTATGACCTTGTCGGGACCGACGCCGAACTTCTCCACCACCTCCGCCGGGCCGATCGGTTTCTCCTTCATCGGGTCGTACATCCCGATCTTCGCGCCGTCGGCGCTGGCACCGACGAGCTGCATCAGGTCCTTGTCCGACGAGACGATCGTCACCCCGATGCCGCGGGCCGAGGCCTGGCTGGCATAGCTCGCGATGATGTCGTCGGCCTCGTAGTCGGAGAGCTCGATCGACGGCAGGCCCATGGCCTTCGTCGCTTCGCGCACCATCGGGAACTGCGGCACGAGATCGTCGGGCGGATCGTCGCGATGCGCCTTGTATTCGGGATAGATCTCGTTGCGGAACGAATGCTCGGCCTTGTCGAAGACGACCGCCAGATAGTCCGCGGCCTTGTCGGCGAGCGCCTCGTCGATGAGCTTCAGGATCATCCGCGTGAACTGGTAGACGGCGCCCGTTGGCGTTCCGTCCGACCGCGTCATCGGCTTCATGCCCCGCTGAATCCCGAAGAACGCGCGGAAGATGTAGCCCGACCCGTCGACGAGATAGAGATGCTTGGGCGGGGTGGCGTTGTTGTGCTTTTTGCTCTTCTCCGCCGGCGCCTTGGTGGTGCTATCGGGCGGCACGTTTGGCTCCGCCCGCTCTTGCCCGCCTCGGCTTTCGTTTCGAAATCAGCCCACGCAGCGCCGTGTTCACAGCATCAGCATTTGGGAAGACCTTGTGGACGTCCGTCGCGATGCGGACCACGTTCGACCGTTTGCGCAGCATGTCGGCGTATTTGCCACGCTCAGGCTGCATACCGGCAAAATCCTCCGGCCGGTATTCAGGGCGCAAGTCATCGTCCAATTCAGAAAAACCCTTCTTCTTCATAGATCCTGCGTTCCAGAGGCGTCGCCCTGCGGGCACTAATCAGGCGAATCCTGTCGTCACGAAATGTATCTGCAATCACCAGCAGCCGTCCGCGCGGAGACATCGCAAACGCGATGAAGCGCGCTTCGTCGTCAGAATGATCTGGTCCGGAAGCACTTTCGACAAGTTGTCTTCAAGCGCGGCGACCGCTTCTTCGAATGATACACGGTGCTTGCGATAGTTCAAATCGGCTTTCTGCTGGTCCCATTCAATGGCCATTTGGGAGTGTTTTATCGCCGCCGGATGAAGAGCGGCTGGAGTTCGCGCCGGAAGATCGCGAAGACGATGCGGGTGAACCGAGGGTTGGCGAAATCGCGTGCCGCGGCGGCCCCGGCGAGCCGGACGCGGCCGAGCAACGCGCAGGGCGCGCCCAGCAGGCCGGACGTCCAGGCCGGCACGATCTCGCGGCGGACGCCCTCGGCCGTGGGCCAGCGCCGCTCGATCTCGGCTTGAGCCTCGCGCGCGGGCGCAGTCGGGAAAGGCGAGCAGAAGCGCGGTTTCGGCGCTGTCGCCGCGCTCGAGGTCAGCGACGAGAAACGCGCTGTAGCGCGTGATGCCGTCCGCGGCGTGGAACGGCTCCGTGTCCGCGAAAAGGAGCGCATTGATCAGCCGCGCATCCGCGTAAGTCTGATCGAGCATGCGCAGCAGCGCCGCGACATCCGCGCGCGCGGCCAATCCGCCGGAAGCGCGGCCCTTGGCGGCGGCTTCGAGAACAGCCGGGTCCCCGGCTTCGACCAGCAGCGGCGGCAAGGCGAACAGGAAGCTGCTGCGCCCGAGCTCGCCGCCGAACGGGTCGGCGGGATCGCGCCGCGTGAAGTCCATCTTGAGCGGCTCGCCCCGGCCCCACATCGTTACTCCCGCCGCGGCGATCCGGCGGTAGCCGCGCTCCGCCCACGCCGCCTCCAAGGCCGCTGGCGCCGGCGGCGAAGCTGCGAGCACGTAGACCATCGCTTGCCGCGGCGGCGTGCCGAAAACCGCCAAACCATCCACCTGCTCGAGGCCGAAGCCGGTGGCGCGCTGCCAAGATCC
>SBBV01000611.1 GCA_005240015.1 Candidatus Odyssella thessalonicensis
AAGGTGTGGACGAGCCGCGCCGAACACTCGGATCTCATGCTGCTGCTGGCGCGCACGACGCCGCGCGGCGAGACCAAGCGCAAGACCGAGGGGCTTTCGGTGTTCCTCGTCGACATGCGCGCGGCGCTGGGCAAGGGGCTCACGATCCGGCCCATCCGCACGATGATCAACCACGCCACGACCGAGGTGTTCTTCGACAATCTCGAAGTGCCGGCGGAGAACCTCATCGGCGAGGAAGGGGCGGGCTTCCGCTACATCCTCGACGGCATGAACGCCGAGCGCATCCTGATCGGCGCCGAATGCATCGGCGACGCGCGCTGGTTCATCGCGAAGGCGCGCGACTACGCCAAGGAGCGCGTCGTCTTCAACCGCCCGATCGGCCAGAACCAGGGCATCCAGTTCCCGATCGCGCGCGCCTATGCGCAGAGCGAGGCGGCGGCGCTGATGGTGAAGCGCGCGGCCGCGCTCTACGAGGCCGGGACACCGTGCGGCCCGGAGGCGAACATGGCGAAGCTGCTCGCCTCCGAGGCCTCGTGGTTCGCGGCCGAGACCTGCCTCCAGACCCATGGCGGCTTCGGCTTCGCCGAGGACTACGACGTCGAGCGGAAGTTCCGCGAAACGCGGCTCTACCAGGTGGCGCCGATCTCGACGAACCTGATCCTCGCCTATCTCGCCGAGCACGTGCTGGGCTTGCCAAGGTCGTATTAGCGCCACGCCTATTTCGTCATCCTGAGCGAAGCGAAGGATCTCTGAACGCAAGGCCGAGCGGCCGCCTTAAAGGCCGCGGCTCGCCAGCGAGAGATCCTTCGCTTCGCTCAGGATGACGCTTAGGCGCTGTGCGCCTTTTCCCACGCCTCGGCGCGGTCGAAGGCGTCCATGAGCCGCTCGTGGCGCGCCTCGACCCAATCGCGCGTCTGCGAGTGGGTGAAGATGAAGAGCTCGCCGGAGCGGATCGCGTCGACGACGCGCGCGCCGATGCGGTCGGGCTGCCAGCCCGCCGCGAGCAGGTCCTTGAGGAACAGCTCGCTGGTGCGCTCGGTGGCGCCGCCGAAGCGGTCGGGCCGGTTGCGCGCCGAGCGGTAGATCAGCGTGTCGACGGCGGCGGGGCACAGCACGGACACCCCCACCTTCGTCTCCTTGAGCTCGTTGTGGAGCCCTTCGCTGAGCGCCACCACGCCGTATTTGGTCATCGCGTAGCCGGCGCTGTGCATGTCGGGATTCACCTGGAGCCCGGCGATCGAGGCGGTGTTGACGAGATGCGCCTCCTCGCCGTGCTTGGTGAGCAGCGGCAGGAAGGCCTGGATGCCGTGGATCACGCCGTAGAGGTTCACGCCGATGAGCCAGTCCCAGTCGCGCGGCGCGATCTCGGCGAGCCTCTGATTGTGCATCGAGACGCCGGCATTGTTGACCGCGACATGCAGCTTGCCGAATTCGCGCTCGGCCGCGGCGGCGGCCTCGAACACCGAGGCGCGCTCGGAGACGTCGGTGACGAGCGCGATGGCCCTGACGCCGAGGCGCTTGATCTCCGCGTGGGCGCGCGCCAGCGCGTCCTCCTCGATGTCGGCCAGCGCCACGTTCATGCCCGCGGCGGCGAAGGCGCGCGCGATGCCGAGCCCGATGCCCGACGCGGCGCCGGTGACGATGGCACTCTTGCCCTTGAACTCCCGCATCACGGCCTCTCCTCTGGGCGAAGCCAGTTCGCGCGGCCTCGCCGCGCTCACGACCACGGAGCGCGCGAACGAACCCGCCCGCTCCTTCGTATCTTGTCGGACAGCAAGGCGAGGCAAGCAATGGTGAAATCCATCCTTCTGACTTGCGGCATCGCACTCTTCTCCGCCGCGCCGGCCTTCGCCGATCCTTGGAAAGACGAGAGCGGCCATGGCCGGTATTCACGGCCCTACTACTATGATTGCGGGCCCTATGGCTGCCCGCCGGCGGGCCACGCCCCGCGCTACAAGTACAAGTCGGAGCGCAAGGGCTACAAATACGAATGGAAAAGCGGCGACTGCAAATACGAGTTCAAGGCGGGCCGCAAGGGCTACAAGGAAGAGTACAAGTGCGACTGAGGCCGGCCCCTTGTGCGCCGTTCACACGGTCAGATACCGCCTGACCTTGGCTTCGTCCATGTCCTCGCGGCGGCCCGAGAGCACGATCTCGCCGCGGTCCATCACCGCGTAGCCGTTGGCGAGGTCGCGCGCGAACTCATAGTACTGCTCGACGAGCAGGATCGCCATGTCGCCGCGCCCGGCGAGCCAGCGGATCACGCGCTCGATGTCCTTGATGATCGAGGGCTGGATGCCTTCGGTGGGCTCGTCCAGGATCAGGAGGCGCGGACGCATGACGAGCGCGCGCGCGATCGCGAGCTGCTGCTGCTGGCCGCCCGAAAGGTCGCCGCCGCGGCGCTTCAGCATCGAGCGCAGTACCGGGAAGAGGTCGTAGATCTCGGACGGGATCGAGCGCTGGTGGCGCGGGAGCGCGGCGAAGCCGGTCTTCAGGTTCTCCTCGACCGTGAGCAGCGGGAAGATCTCGCGCCCCTGCGGCACGAAGCCGATGCCGCGCCGCGCACGGTCGGAAGGGCTCAACCCGTCGAGCGGCTTGTCCTCCCAGCTGATCCTGCCCGAGCGCGGCGTGCGCTGGCCCATGATCGTGCGCAGCAGGCTCGTCTTGCCGACGCCGTTGCGGCCGAGCAGGCAGGTGATCTCGCCCTTCAGCGCCTTGAACGAGACGCCGCGCAGGCAGTGGCTGGCGCCGTAGTAGAGATGCAGATTGTCGACGGCGAGCATGTCAGCGGCCGAGATACACTTCGATGACCTTGGGATCGTTCTGCACGTGGTCGACCGTGCCCTCCGAGAGCACCGAGCCCTCGTGCAGCACCGTCACCTTGGTCGCGAGCGCGCGCACGAACTCCATGTCGTGCTCGACGACGACGACCGAGCGCGCGCCGGCGATCTGCTTCAAGAGAGCCGCCGTCTGCTCGGTCTCGTGGTCGGTCATGCCGGCGACCGGCTCGTCGACCAGCAGCAGCTCCGGGTCCTGCATCAAGAGCATGCCGATCTCGAGCCACTGGCGCTGGCCGTGCGAGAGCGAGCCGGCGAGATCGCGGGCGCGCTCGGCGAGGCCGATCTGCTCCATCACCGCCTCGATGCGCTCGTTCTGCGCCGCGCCGATGCGCGCGAACAGCGTGCGGAACGCGCGCCGGTCGGCCTTCAGCGCGAGCTCGAGGTTCTCGGACACCGTGTGGTTGTCGAACACGGTCGGGCGCTGGAATTTCCGGCCGATGCCGAGATTGGCGATCGTCTCCTCGTCGAGCTTGGTGAGGTCGTGCACGCCCTTGAAGAACGCCGTGCCCTTGTCGGGCCGGGTCTTGCCGGTGATCACGTCCATCATCGTCGTCTTGCCGGCGCCGTTGGGGCCGATGATGGTGCGCAGCTCGCCGGGCTCGACGACGAAGGAGAGGCCGTTCAACGCCTTGAAGCCGTCGAAGCTCACGGTGACGTCGTCGAGGTAGAGGACGGGCTGGGACGGCTTGTTCACGGCCGCTGCTCCTTGGGCGCGGGCGGCACCGTGCCGAGCATCTTCGAGAGATTGGCGAGCGAGGGCTTGGAGATGCGCGGGCCGTCGCTCTTCTGCCCGAACAGGCCGACGATGCCGCGCGGCAGGAACAGCGTGACCGCCACGAAGATGCCGCCGAGGATGAAGAGCCAGAGCTCGGGCGCGTAGGAGGTGAGCCAGCTCTTGGCGCCGTTCACCGCGAACGCGCCGAGGATCGCGCCGACCAGCGAGCCGCGCCCGCCCACGGCCACCCAGATCACCGCCTCGATCGAAGCGGCCGGCGAGAATTCCGAGGGGTTGATGATGCCGACCTGCGGCACGTAAAGCGCGCCGGCGACGCCGGCAATCATTGCCGAGAGCACGAACGCGAAGAGCTTGTAGTTCGTCACCGAATAGCCGAGGAAGCGCACGCGCGATTCGGCGTCGCGCACGGCGGTGAGCACGCGCCCGAGCTTGCTCCCGACGACCCAGCGGCAGAGCAGGAACGTCGCGATCAGCATCGCGAGCGAGGCCCAGTAGAGGCCGGCGCGCGTGCCGTCGGTGTGGAGGTTGAAGCCCAGGATGTCCTTGAAGTCCGTGAGCCCGTTGTTGCCGCCGAAGCCCATGTCGTTCCTGAAGAAGGCGAGCATCAGCGCGAAGGTCATCGCCTGGGTGATGATCGAGAGATAGACGCCGGTGATGCGCGAGCGGAACGCGAGCCAGCCGAACACGAACGCGAGCAGGCCGGGGATCAGCAGCACCATCAAGAGCGCGAACAGGAAATTGTCGAAGCCGTGCCAGTACCAGGGCAACTCCTTCCAGTTGAGGAACACCATGAAGTCCGGCAGCAGCGGGTTCTTGTAGTGGCCGCGATCGCCGATCGCGCGCATCAGGTACATGCCCATCGCGTAGCCGCCCAACGCGAAGAACGCGCCGTGGCCGAGCGAGAGGATGCCGACATAGCCCCAGACGAGGTCGATCGCGAGCGCCAGGATCGCGAAGCACAGCCACTTGCCGATCAGCTTGATCGCGAAGTCGGGCAGATAGAACGGCGAGGAGGGCGGCACCGCGAGGTTCAGCAGCGGCAGCAGCGCCAGGATCACGATCACGGCAAGGATGTAGGGCCGTGCGCCCGAGACGAGCGCGCGGCCGAGCGACTGGTTCAAGCGCGCCGACATTCGCCTACGCCTCCGCCGCCCGGCCCTTCAACGCGAACAGGCCGCGCGGCCGGAACTGGATGAAGACGATGATGGCGACGAGCACGAAGATCTTGCCCAAGACCGCGCCCGCGAAAGGCTCCAGGAACTTGTTGATGACGCCCAGGATCGACGAGCCGAGCAGCAAGCCGAGCAGATTGCCGACGCCGCCGAACACCACGACCATGAAGCTGTCGACGATGTAGCCCTGCCCAAGGTTGGGGCTGACGTTGTCGATCTGCGCCAGCGCCACGCCGGCCATGCCGGCGATGCCCGAGCCGAGGCCGAAGGTCATGGCATCGACGCGGCCGGTGCGGATGCCCATCGAGGCGGCCATCGCGCGGTTCTGCGTCACCGCGCGCATCTGCAGGCCGAACCAGGTCTTCTGCGTGATGAAGATGACGATCGCGAAGACGAGCAGGCCGAACAGGATGATGACGACGCGGTTCTGCGTCAGCGCGATGCCCGACGCGATCTCCATCGTGCCCGACATCCAGGAGGGGCTCACGACCTCGCGGTTGGTGGGGCCGAAGGCGGTGCGCACCGCCTGCTGCAGGATCATGCTGACGCCCCAGGTCATCAACAGCGTCTCGATCGGCCGGCCGTAGAGGTGGCGGATCACGCCGCGCTCGAGCCCGACGCCGACCGCGCCCGAGACCAGGAACGCGAGCGGCACCGCGATGAGGACCGAGACCTCCATCAGCTCGGGCGACCAGGTGCGGATGATCTGCTGCACCACGAAGGTGGTGTAGGCGCCGAGCATCACCATCTCGCCATGCGCCATGTTGATGACGCCCATCACGCCGAAGGTGATGGCGAGGCCGATCGCGGCGAGCAGCAGCACCGAGCCGAGCGAAAGCCCCTGGAAGAAGATCTCGGCGTTGCGCGCGAGCCGGAGCTGCGCGTCCATCGAGGCGACGGCCTCGGTGGCGGCGGTGTGGATCGGGCTGCCCTTCTCGGCCTGCCCGGCGACGCGGAGCAGGAGATCGCGCACTTCGGAATCACCGGCGGTCTTGAGATGCGCGATGCCGGCGAGCCGCTCCTCCTGCTTGTCGCTCATGAGCCGCGAGGCGGCGAGCGCCAGCTCCTTCGCCGCCTTCGCCGCGGGATCGGTCTCCTTCTCGAGCGACTTCAAAAGCAGCGGAATGTTCGCGGCGTTGGGGTTCTTGAACAGCGCGCGCGCCGCGTCGATGCGCTGGCGCGTATCGGGATGCACGAGGTTGAAGGTGCCGAGCGCGGCCTGGACGGCGGAGCGCACGCGGTTGTTGACCCGCACCTGGTCGTAGTCGTCGGTCTTGATCTCACCGAGCTCCTTGCCGCTGGCGGCTTCGGTGCCGAGCGTCTTGCCGCCTTCCTCGCGCGTGTAGACGATCGCCTGGTCCGATTTGCGGACCTGGAGATTGCCCTCGGCGAGCGCGCGCAGCACCGCCGCGGCGCGCGGATCGCCGGTGGCCGAGACCTTTTCGACCGCGGCGATCGTGTCGGAGTAGCTGTCCTTGGCGAAGCCGGCGAGCGCGTCGGTGAAGGCGTCGGCTCTGGCGTCTTGGACCCGCCCCACGGCCGCGAAGATAAGGATCAAGAAAAGCGCGAGCGCGCGCCTGCGTCCGACATGCATCAGAAATTCCGCCCCGGCCGGCGACTATATTGAGAAGCGGCCGGCCCGCCCAGTCTCCCAAGCGGGCCGGTTTCGTCAGACGTGGATAAGTCTACTTGAACTTCGGCGAGGTGCAGTTGCCGCAGACCCACGGATACTGCCAGTTCGCGACCTTGCCCTTGTTCTCGGCGATGTGCGGGCTCCAGGCCTCGGCCACGATCGGGCCCTTCGTCTGCCACACGATCTCGAACTGACCGTCGGCTTTGATCTCGCCGATCATCACGGGCTTCGAGAGATGATGGTTGGGGTGCATGACGATGTCGTAGCCCGAGGGCGACTTCACCTTCTGGCCGTACATCGCTTGGCGCACGGCATCGACGTTGGTCGAGCCCGCCTGCTGCACCGCCTGCACCCACATCTGGAAGCCGATCACGTGCGCTTCCATCGGGTCGTTGGTGACACGCTTCGGGTTCTTGATGAAGCCCTTCCACTTCGAAACGAACGCCGCGTTGGTCGGATTCTTCACCGACTGGAAGTAGTTCCAGGCGGCGAGGTGGCCCAGGAGCGGCTTGGTGTCGATGCCGGCGAGCTCTTCTTCGCCCACCGAGAACGCCACCACCGGGATGTCGGTCGCCTTGATGCCCTGGTTGCCGAGCTCCTTGTAGAACGGCACGTTGGCATCGCCGTTGATGGTCGAAACGACCGCCGTCTTCTTGCCCTGCGAGGCGAACTGCTTCACGCGGCGGACGATGGTCTGCCAGTCGGAATGGCCGAACGGCGTGTACTCTTCCATGATGTCGGCGTCGGCGACACCCTTCGACTTAAGGAACGCGCGCAGGATCTTGTTGGTCGTGCGCGGGTAGACGTAGTCGGTGCCGAGCAGCACCCAGCGCTTGGCCTCGCCGCCGTCCTTGCTCATCAGATATTCGACCGCCGGGATCGCCTGCTGGTTCGGCGCGGCGCCGGTGTAGAACACGTTGCGCGAGGACTCTTCGCCTTCGTACTGCACGGGATAGAACAGGAGGCCGTTCAGCTCCTCGAACACCGGCAGCACGGATTTCCGCGACACCGAGGTCCAGCAGCCGAACACGACCGCGACCTTGTGGACCTGGATCAGTTCGCGCGCCTTCTCGGCGAACAGCGGCCAGTTCGACGCCGGGTCGACGACGACCGCCTCGAGCTTCTTGCCAAGCAAGCCGCCCTTCTTGTTCTGCTCGTCGACCAGCATGAGGACGGTGTCCTTGAGCGTGGTCTCGCTGATCGCCATCGTGCCCGACAGCGAATGCAGGACGCCGACCTTGATCGTGTCTTGGGCCCAGGCGGGCGATCCGGCGAGAACCGTTCCCGCCAATAGACCTGCCAGCGCGGCCCTGCGCGTCAGTTGCAACATATTCCTTGACCCCTTTTCGACCTGGTGATGTGGCACGCAAGAGCGCGTGTCGGCCCCTCTAGACTCAAGGAGCGTGCCAAACGGGCAGCTTGTCTCGGGATAAGTCGCTAAGAAGCTGACTCGCGTGATGTTTCCTGGCGATCGGCCGGCCGTCGCGGCAGCGCTGGGCAGATTGTGCCAACGCGACCAGGGCCGACGGCGCCCGTCGCTCTCATCACTGCCTAATTTTTGGTCATGACGAAGTGAGTGGCAGGGGACCGGTTGCCGCCCGATCATGGCCCGCAGGGCGATGGACCAGCCGGGAGAGGCTTGCGGCCAGCCCGGGCTTGGTCTTGTTCTCGGGGAGCATTGGATGCCGCCGCGCCCCATGCCGTTCGAGCCGAGCCCCGCCCCTCCGCGATTGCAGCGCTGCGATGGCGCGCTGACCCTGGCGGTCGCCCGCGACCAGGCCGGAGAAACGCGGGTCGCGGATCTCTTCCAGCGCGACCCTTGCCGCGCGCTGTTCCCGGCCCCCGAGCCGGACGATCTCTTCCAGGCGGTGATGCTCACCACCTCGGGCGGACTCGCGGGCGGCGACCGCATTGCGGCGGAGATCACGGCCGGCGCCGGCACGCGCGCGCTGGTTACGAGCCAGGCCCCCGCGCCCACGCCAAGTCGCACGGAAATCTCGGTGTTTTCGCCG
>SBBV01000236.1 GCA_005240015.1 Candidatus Odyssella thessalonicensis
CCGAAGGCTGGGGGCGGGTTGCACTTCGGCTGCCGCATCGTGTTCGCGCGCATCTGAGCGCCGCGTTTCCCAGCCGAACGAGACGTGTGCCGGGCGGTTCCGCGCGATAGCGCCGCAGCCTGGGCATGGCGCATTGTCGCCGCGGACCGCAGTAATCCCACGTCAAACAGATTTGTCGTCCCCGCGAAAGCGGGGACCCAAGCAGCGTGTGCGCCGGAACGGCACTCGCGGCGAACGCAAGTCGGTGGAGACGTGGGTCCCCGCTTTCGCGTCGCTTTCGCGGGGACGACCAGGGGGCTTAGCGCGCTACGTCGGGCATCGAGAGCTTGAATGCGCTACCGCGCCGGCTCGAGGCGGAGGATGCGGCCGTTGCTTTCGTCGGTGAGGATGTAGACGTAGCCGTCCGGTCCCTGCCGCACGTGGCGCAGCCGGTCGCCGACGTCGCGCAGCATGCGCTCCTCGCGCACCACCTTCTCGCCGGCAAGCTCGAGGCGCACGAGCATCTGCTGGCGCAGCACGGCGATCAGCATGTTGCCGCGCCAGCCGGGGAACTGGTCGCCGGTGTAGAAGTCCATGCCCGCGGGCGCGATCGCCGGGTTCCAGTTGTAGACCGGCTGCTCCATGCCGGCCTTGTGCGTGCCGATGCCGATCGGCGCGCCGTGATAATGGCGGCCGATGCCGATCACGGGCCAGCCGTAGTTGCGACCGGCGAGTGGAATGTTCACCTCGTCGCCGCCCGCGGGCCCGTGCTCGACGGTCCAGAGCTTGCCGGTTTGGGGATGCAGGGCTGCGCCCTGCACGTTGCGGTGGCCGTAGGACCAGATCTCGGGCCGCGCGCCGTTGCGGCCGACGAGCGGATTGTCGGCCGGCACGCGGCCGTCGGCCTCGAGCCGGATCACCTGGCCGCGATGGATCGAGACGTCCTGCGCCAGATCCATCTGCCCGCGCTCGCCGAGCGTCAGGAACACGCGGCCGTCGCGCGCGAACACGATGCGGCAGCCGAAGTGCAACCCGCCCCCAGCCTTCGGCTGCTGGCTAAAGATGACCTTCAGATTCTCGAGCCGCGTGCCGTCGTCGGAAAGGCGCGCGAGGGCCATCGCCGTACCGGCGCCGCCGGGGCCGGGCTCGGCATAGCAGAAATAGACGAGGCGGTTGCGCGCGAAGCCGGGATGCAGGGTCACGTCGAGCAGGCCGCCCTGGCCGCGCGGGTAGACCTCGGGCACGCCGGCGATCGGCGGCGAGAGCTGCCCGTTCGCGGCGACGATGCGCATGCGGCCGGGCCGCTCGGTGACGAGCATGCGGCCATCGGGAAGGAAGGCCAAGCCCCAGGGATGCTCGAGCCCGCGCGCGACGGTGACGACGCGGATCTCGTGCTTCTCGGTGCGGACGGTCTCGGCGTGGGCAGACGGCGCAATCGCCCCGATTGCAGCGAGCAGCGCGATCGCGGCGGATGCTTTCATGATTGGAGTCCTCGCAGCCGATCGCCGAATACTTAGGTCCTCGGACCGGCGCGGCGCATCACATGCCTGTGACCGATCATCGCTTGAGGACGAGATCCGACGTCACCGGATAATGATCCGAGCCGACATAGGGGCCGCGCCGATTGGCGGCGACGGCGAAATGCCGGCTGACCAGCACATGGTCGATCGGGATTCCACCGATGAGAAGCGCCGGCAGGTAGTGCATCGGCGTCGCATGCGCCGGCCACGTTTTCGGCCATACGCGGTAGTCTCCGGTGAAGGCGAGGCCGCCGGCGCGCCACGCGTGGCGGAATCGCGCGGACCAGGGTGTGAGGTTGAAGTCGCCGGCGATGATCACGGGGAGGTCGGCTTGCGCCGTCAGGCGCATCCAAGCGTCGAAGTAGAGCTGATGCAGCTCGTAAAGCGATGGGCTCATCGGGTAGGGGGCGTGAACCGCGAACAAGCGGAACGTCCCCGCCGGGTGACGCACGGTTGCTTCGACGATCGGCGACCACGGCACGCGGTGAAGCTGCGCCGCCTCGATCGGGTAGCGGCTGAGCACGACAACGCCGGACTCCTGCTCCTCCCAATCCGCCGGCGCGACATAGGGATAGTCCTTCGTGAGCGCGCGGATCAGCGGAAGCGCCGCCGGCGTAAGCTCCTGGAGCGCGATCACGTCGGTCTGGCCGTTGCGAAAATGCGCGACGAGCGCTTCGAGCGACGTGTTGCTCCATTGCAGGTTCGTGGTGACGATGCGGATGCGCTGGCTCGGCGGCGCATCCTGCGCGCGGTCCGCGACCGGGACGCCCGCGATCACGATCAGCTGCGGCACGATCAAGGCGCAGGCAACGGCGGCGAGCGCGCGCCGGCGCAGCGCGAGCGCGAGGGCCGCAAGCGCCGAGGCCACGGCGATGTACTGGAAGCGGAAATGCGCAAAGAAATCGGCGAACCACCACTGGTCGCCGAGCTCCGCGAGGAGCGTGGCAGCGGCGAGGCCGGCAATACCGCCGTGCAGCAAGGTGGAAGCGAGCGGCCGCGACCGCCGGCGCGGGAAGGCGCCGACGTCGGCCGTGCCGAGGCCGGAAAGGCCCGCATCGGCTTCTGCCCGCGCATCCGCTTGGGCGCGTGGTTCTCTCGGCGCGATCGTCATTGCCCCTTGCCCGGGCCGTTGTGACGGCCGCTCGATAGCGCGCGCGCGCGGCGCAATTGTGGCATGGCCGCGTCGCCGCCGCAGGTTTTCGAAGACAGCGTGTGCGTTATGGGCCGGAAGCGGGCGGCCGCGTCAGCGCCCGTTGCGCGCGGCGTCCTTCAAGTGCTGGCGCGCGAGGATCGTGCGCTCGAGCGGGCCGAACTGCGGCTCCGAGGACCACTGGACCAGCACCCTTTGCGCATCCAGGAAATACTCGATGCGGTCCACCGCGCCGCCGGCGTTGCAATCGGCGAGCAGCTTCAATTCGTTCACCACACGGCGAGGATGCGGCTGCCGCTCCTCGATCGTGACCACGGCGGAAAACACGGCGCCACACAGGCCTCTGAGGTTTGCATCGAGCGGCGTGCCGCGCACGAAGGTCGCGACTGATTTGCCGCCGGCAAGCTCGCACGTCACCACCTTGGCGGGGGCGGTCCGGTCCTTGGCGCCGGCGCGGCTGTGGCGCGCCACATCGACGAGCCAGTCGGCGTCCTTCAGGCGGCGGACGCGGTCGCACTCTTCGTTCTCGGCCCGGAACGGAACCACGCGCACGAGGTTGGCCGCGCGATCGCACTGAACCTCGACGAAATTGCAGGCGTAGTCCGCCGCGGCGGGGGCCGCCGCCAAAACCGTCGCCGCGAACGACGCCGCCAATGCCTGGCACGCCGTCGATGCGCTCGGCGCGAATCGCCGAACCATGATGTGCTCCAGACCGGTGGGTAGGGAGCGCCAGTCTGCGCCCGAGTCGCTACCGTGCCGTAAACGCCGGACTTCTTTCGCCGGCGCGCGTTAAGCGCTTCGCAACGCAGTCCGGTAACCGGCGGCTACGCCGTGAACGCCTGAATGCCGGTTTGCGCGCGGCCGAGGATCAGCGCGTGGATGTCGTGCGTGCCCTCGTAGGTGTTGACCGCCTCGAGGTTCAGCACGTGGCGGATCACGTGGAACTCGTCGGCGATGCCGTTGCCGCCATGCATGTCGCGCGCCATGCGCGCGATGTCGAGCGCCTTGCCGCAGGAGTTGCGCTTGATCATCGAGATCATCTCGGGCGCCAGCTTCTTCTCGTCGAAGAGGCGGCCGACGCGCAGGCACGCCTGCAGGCCGATCGTGATCTCGGTCTGCATGTCGGCGAGCTTCTTCTGGATGAGCTGGTTGGCCGCGAGCGGGCGGCCGAACTGCTTGCGGTCGAGCGTGTATTGGCGTGCGGCCGTCCAGCAGAACTCGGCGGCGCCGAGGGCGCCCCAGGCGATGCCGTAGCGCGCGCGGTTGAGGCACCCGAACGGGCCGGCGAGGCCGGTCACGTTCGGCAAGAGGTTCGCCTCGGGCACGAAGACGTTGTCCATCACGATCTCGCCGGTGATCGACGCGCGCAGGCTGAACTTGCCCTCGATCTTCGGCGCGGAGAGGCCCTTCATGCCCTTCTCGAGCACGAAGCCGCGGATGACGCCGTCGTCGGTCTTCGCCCACACCACGAAGATGTCGGCGATCGGCGAATTCGTGATCCACATCTTGCTGCCGGTGAGGCTGAACCCGCCCGGAACCGACTTGGCGCGCGTTTTCATGCCGCCGGGATCGGAGCCGTGGTCGGGCTCGGTCAGCCCGAAGCAGCCGACCCATTCGCCGGTGGCGAGCTTCGGCAGATACCGCATGCGCTGCTCCTCGGTGCCGTAGGCGTAGATCGGATGCATGACCAGCGAGGACTGCACCGACATCGCCGAGCGGTAGCCCGAATCGACGCGCTCCACCTCGCGCGCGACGAGGCCGTAGGTGACGTAGTTGACGCCGGGGCAGCCGTATTTCTCGGGCAGCGTGGAGCCCAAGAAGCCGAGCGCCCCCATCTCGGTCATGATCGCGCGGTCGAATTTCTCGTGCCGGTGCGCCTCGAGCACGCGCGGCATGAGCTTTTGCTGGCAATAGGCGCGCGCCGAGTCGCGCACCATGCGCTCGTCCTCGGTGAGCTGGTCGTCCAGCAGGAACGGGTCGTCCCACTTGAACGGCGCGTGCTGGTTGGACGGCACCGTGGCGGGTTTGGCCGGCATCTCATTCATGGCGAGCGTCTCCGATCAGGCCGCGGACGCGTCGCGCGGCGCTTATCCCCACAGGACGAGATGTTTTAAGTCTAAAGCTTTTTCCCTGTCTAGGCGACCGAGCGGCGCAGGGCAACCGGTCCAAATTTCGTTGTCTCGCCAGAGGGCCTTGGCTAATAAGGCGCCTGCCTCGGGCGCCGCCGGCGCCGTGCGAACAACGATAAGGGCAGGGATGGCGGGGACCAATCGGGTTGCTGCGCGGCGCGGCCCCTCGAGCAGCGCGCGGAACCACCAATTGCATCATCGCCGGCGTTGAGGCGCTGACCGATGCAGGACAGCTTCTCCTACTTCGTCAACCAGCTGATCAGCGGCATCTCGCTGGGCTTCGTCTACGGGCTCATCGCGATCGGCTACACGATGGTCTACGGCATCGTGGGCATGATCAACTTCGCCCACGGCGAGATCTTCATGATCGGCGCGTTCGTGGCGCTGATCGCCTATTTCATCATGGAGGCGCTCGGCATGGGCTGGGTGCCGGTGGCGATCCTCGCCATGCTGCTCCTCTCCATGCTGATCAACGCCGCCTATGGCTGGACGCTCGAGCGCGTCGCCTACCGCCCGCTGCGCGGCTCGACGCGCCTGGCGCCGCTGATCACCGCCATCGGCATGTCGATCTTCCTCCAGAACTACGTGCAGCTGCTGCAGGGCGCGCGGCCGCGCCCGCTCAAGCCGCTCATCCCCGGCGGCATCGAGCTCTGGACCGTGAAGACGCCGGGCGACACCGACTACACGGTGCAGGTGAGCTACATGGAGCTGATGATCATCGTCATCACGATCGTGCTGATGGCGGTGTTCACCTACGTCATCACCCAGACATCGCTGGGGCGCGCGCAGCGCGCCTGCGAGCAGGACCAGAAGATGGCCTCGCTGCTCGGCATCAACGTCCACGGCACGATCGCCGCCACCTTCGTGATCGCCGCCGTGCTCGCGGCGGTGGCCGGCCTCATCTACACGCTGCGCTACGGCTCGATCGACTTCTTCATCGGGTTCCTGGCCGGCGTCAAGGCGTTCACCGCGGCGGTCCTGGGCGGCATCGGCTCGCTGCCGGGCGCGATGCTCGGCGGCGTGCTCATCGGCCTCATCGAGAACTTCTTCGCCGGCTACGCCGAGGGCGGCAGCGAATACAAGGATGTCGCCGTCTTCACCGTGCTCGTCGTCGTGCTGATCTTCCGGCCGACGGGCCTGCTCGGCAAACCCGACATCGAGAAGGTCTAGCGCGATGACGCCGGACGTGCGTCCGCTCGACTACGCTGCGATGGCGAAGGAGGCGGGCCTCACCGCCTTCGTCGTGCTGATGCTCGCGGTGGTCCTGGTCGGTCTCGAGTTGCGCGACGTGCCCGGCGCGTTGGCGCTCTACACGCGCGTGCCCGACGTGGTGGCCGCGTGCGTGATCGCCTTCATCGGCCGCATCGCCGTGATCCTGCTGCGCGAGGGCTATCGCGACGCGGTGATGATCGGCGGCGGCATTGCCTCGGTCATTCTCCTCATCGGGCTGTTGCCGGAAGTGCTGTTCGGCACCCAGACCGCGGTGAAGATCGCGAACCGGCTGATGCCGTTCGAGGCGCCGGTGGTGCGCTGGTGCGTGTTCGCGGCCGCGCTGATCCTCGCCGCGCGCGCGGCGATCGGCCGCCGCAGGCTTCGCGTCCAGGACGTGAACGCGCGCGTGGCGGCGGCCGACCGTGCCGGCGCGCGCATGCAGCACATCGCGCGCTATGCCGGGCCTGCCCTGGGTTTCGCCGCGGTGGCGCTGCCGATTGTTTACGGTCACGACCAGCAGGCAATGTCGGTCGCCATCCTGGTCATGACCTACATCATGCTCGGCTGGGGCCTGAACATCGTCGTCGGCCTCGCGGGCCTGCTCGATCTCGGCTACGTGGCGTTCTATGCGGTCGGCGCCTACACCTTCGCGCTGCTCGCCACGACCGAGGGTATCGAGTGGAGCTTCTGGCTCTGCCTGCCGATGGCGGGCGCGCTGGCCGGCCTGGTCGGCGTGCTGCTCGGCTTTCCGGTATTGCGATTGCGCGGCGATTATCTTGCGATCGTGACCCTGGGCTTCGGCGAGATCATCCGCGTGGTGATCCAGAACTGGGCGAGCTTCACCAAGGGGCCCAACGGCATCACCGGCATTCCACGGCCGACCCTCTTCGGCCTCTCCTGGGAAGAGGAGGCGCCCGAGGGGCAGACGGCGTTCTGGCAGTGGTTCAGCAATAATCTGTGGCCGGTCGAATACAGCGCCGCGCACGAGAAGATCTTTCTCTTCTACATCATCCTATTCCTCGCGCTGATCGTGAACTGGTTCGCGCTGCGCGCCCGCAAGATGCCGATCGGCCGCGCCTGGGAGGCGCTGCGCGAGGACGAGATCGCGTGCCGCTCGCTCGGCATCAACCCCACCAACACCAAGCTCACCGCGTTCGGCTGCGGCGCCATGTTCGGCGGCTTCGCCGGCGCATTCTTCGCGACGAGCCAGGGCTTCGTCAGCCCCGAGAGCTTCGTCTTCATCGAATCGGCGATCATCCTCGCCATCGTCGTGCTGGGCGGCTTCGGCAGCCAGTTGGGCGTCGTGCTCGCGGCGCTGCTCCTGATCGGCCTGCCCGAGGTGTTCCGCGAGGTGAAGGACTTCCGCATGCTCGCGTTCGGCCTGGCCATGGTCGCGATCATGCTGTGGCGGCCGGCCGGCCTGCTCGCGCACCGCGAGCCGACCGTGCGCCTCAAGACCGCGCGCGCGGGAGCGAAGCCGTGAACCGCCCGCTGCTCGAGGTCGAGCATCTCACCATCCGCTTCGGCGGCCTCGTCGCCGTCAACGACGTGAGCTTCACGGCCCAAGACCGGCGCATCACCGCCGTCATCGGCCCCAACGGCGCGGGCAAGACGACGGTGTTCAACTGCCTGACCGGCTTCTACAAGCCCACGATCGGCCGCATGCGCCTTATGCACGCGGCGACGGGACGCGAGTTCCTGCTCGAGCGCATGGAAGGGTTCCGCATCGCGGCCGAGGCCCGCGTCGCGCGCACGTTCCAGAACATCCGTCTGTTCCCCAAGATGACGGTGCTCGAGAACCTGATCGTGGCGCAGCACAACCGGCTGATGCGCGCCTCGGGCTACACCGTGCTCGGCCTCTTCGGCTACCAGGGCTACCGCCGCGCCGAAGCGGCCGCGATCGACCGCGCGCGCTACTGGCTCGACCGCACCGGCCTGACGCCGCGCGCCGACGATGCCGCCGAGAGCCTGCCTTATGGCGGGCAGCGCCGGCTCGAGATCGCGCGCGCGATGTGCACCGAGCCGGTGCTGCTCTGCCTCGACGAGCCGGCGGCCGGGCTCAATCCGCGCGAATCGGACGAGCTCAACGCGCTGCTGCGCTACATCCGCGACGAGCACAGGATCGGCGTGCTGCTGATCGAGCACGACATGAGCGTGGTGATGCAGATCTCGGACCACATCGTGGTGCTCGACTACGGCCGCAAGATCGCCGACGGCGCGCCGGCCGCGATCCGCGCCGATCCGGCCGTGATCCGCGCCTACTTGGGCGAGCCCGAGGAGGCGGCCTGATGCTCAAGGTGAGCGGCCTGCGCGCGCGCTACGGCAACATCGAGGCGCTGGGCGGCGTCGACGTCGAGGTGCGCCGCGGCGAGATCGTGACCATCATCGGCGCCAACGGCGCCGGCAAGTCGACCCTGCTGATGACGATCTGCGGCAACCCGCGCGCGGCGACCGGCCGCATCGAGTTCGAGGGCGCCGACATCACGCGCATGCCGACGCACGACATCATCCGCCGCGGCATCGCGCAGGTGCCGGAAGGGCGGCGCATCTTTCCGCGCATGACCGTCTACGAGAACCTGCAGCTCGGCGCGGCGCTCGGCGATCCGCAGCATTTTCCGGCCGACATCGAGCGCGTCTACACGCTGTTTCCGATCCTGAAGGAGCGCTCGAGCCAGCGCGGCGGCACGCTCTCGGGCGGCGAGCAGCAGATGCTGGCGATCGCCCGCTCGCTGATGAGCCGGCCGCGCCTGCTGCTGCTCGACGAGCCTTCGCTCGGCCTGGCGCCGCTCATCGTCAAGCAGATCTTCGCCAACCTCGCCGAGATCAACCGCGCCGGCATGACGCTGCTGCTCGTCGAGCAGAACGCGCATCAGGCCTTGCGCCTCGCCAGCCGCGGCTACGTGATGGCCAACGGCCGCATCGTGCTGACCGGCACCGGGCGGGAGCTGCTGGCCAATCCCGAGGTGCGCGCGGCCTATCTCGAAGGCGGAGCCTCGCGATGATTCCGCTGCTCGACACCCATCTCGGCGGAACCATCATCGTCACCGTCATCATGATGGGCTTCGCCGCCTGGACGACGGGCCGCGCCATCGCCGGCACCTGGCGGCCCTATTGGCAGGTGATCGTCTATCCGCTGCTGCTGGGGTTCGTGGACCGCGGCCTCAATCGCGCCTTCGCCAATGGCGAGCTCTGGTCGCTCAGCGGATACCTGATCGACTCCGTCTTCCTGGTCTTGGTGGCCATGCTGGCGCACCGGCTCACCCGCGCCCGCCGCATGGCCACGCAATATCCCTGGATATATGAGCGGACCGGGCCGCTCGGCTGGCGCGAGAGGCGCGCAAACTAGCCTGTCAATGGGAATCCCTCCCTTGTCCGGATCGGGGCGAGGCGACTAATATCGCTGCCAGCGGCGCGGGCCGGATTTGGCTTGGGAGACAAAGA
>SBBV01000622.1 GCA_005240015.1 Candidatus Odyssella thessalonicensis
CGCCGCGCGATAGGCTTTGGCGACGTTGCGTAGTTTAGGATTGGTAAATTCGGGAGCCTCGCCGGCCATGATGCGGATCCGACCCGCGTGTTGCGCGGCAAAGGCCGTGGCGATTGCATAGGCGGAGTCGCGCGTATCGGCGACGGCCAGGATGATCTCTCGGGCACCGGGCCCTAGGCTCCCCAAGGACGCCAGATTGCGCGCGAGCGCCGCCGGTGCGCCTTTCATCGGCACGATGACCGTGCAGGGCTCCCCTGGCGCCGCGCGCGCACGGCGGCGCGTCCTGAGCGCCACGGCAAGCATCGATGCCAGGAAGAATGCCAACGCGGCCAGCCAGGCGCCCGTCACGACGACGCTCATGGCGAGGTAGCGCCGCCGTCACGCGCCCCGCCGGCTCTTCCACGGCCGCTTGATATTTCAGGATGCCGGGTCGCGCTCAACGGAGGGCGCGCTATGCCCCTGTGACGCCGGTGCGCGGCGGATCGATCGGCCGGTGGACGGCCGTGTCCGATCCGCGCGTGGTCACGACGATGCCGATCGGCGAGGAGTAGGCGCGATCGTCGTGGTGCGCCTTGCCGTTCATCTGCCGCGTGCTCGACCAGGCGTCGATCGCCGCAAGCAGCGCCGCTATGTCGTCCGCCGTGTGCTCGGAGCAGACGCTGAAGCGGATGATGCACGCGCCGTGCGCGGTGGAGGGCGGCATCAGCAGGTTGGCGTAGAATCCGGCGTCGAGCAGCGCGCACCAGAGCGAATAGCATTCGCCGAGGTCTTCGAAGATCAGCGGCACGACCGCCGAGCGTACGTCCGGCGTCGCGTGCCCGCGCGCGCGCAGGCCGTGGCGCAGCTGCTCGACATTGCGCCAGAGCCGGCCGCGCTTGTCGTCGGCCGCGCGGATCCGGCCGAGCGAGGCGCGGATCGCGGCGACCACCGGCGGCGGCAAGGCCGCGGTGAACATAAACGAGCGGGCCGAATAGCGCAGGCAGAAGAAATCGGGGTGGTCGGAAGCGGCGAAGCCGCCCATCAGGCCGAAGCTCTTGCTGAACGTGCCGGTGAGCACGTCGACCTGGCCGGCGATGCCGAGCTCGTTCACCAGCCCCGAGCCTTCGCGGCCATACATGCCGAGGCTGTGCGCTTCGTCGACCAGCAGATTGCAGCCAAAATCGGCCTTTATTCGCGCCATTTCGGCGAGCGGCGCCGTGTCGCCGGCCGCGCTGTAGACACTTTCGACGACGATGAGCACGCGCGCCATGTCGGCCTGGATCTCGCCGAGCTGCTGGCGGAGGTGGCCGACGTCGTTGTGGCGGAACTTCACCTTGCGCGCCGCGCTCAGCATCACCGCATCGTAGATGCTGGCGTGGCATTCCTCGTCCATGACGACGATGTCGCCCGCGCCGCAAAGGCCGGCGACGGCGCCCAGGTTGGCCTGGAAGCCGGTCGAGAAGACGATGGCGCAGCGCTTGCCGACGAAGGCGGCGATCTCGCGCTCGAGCTCGTAGTGATCGGGAAGATTCCCCGACGCAACGCGCGAGGCGGTGGTGCCGACGCCGTTGGTTGCAATCGCGTCGTGCGCCGCCTTGGTGACCTCCGGCTCGAAGGTCATGCCGAGATAATTGTTGGTGCCGAACAGCTTTGTCGGCCGATTGCCGATCAGGGCTTCGGTCGGCGAGAGGATGCGCTGGACCTCGACCTCGAGCGGATTCGGACCGTCAATGATCTGCAACAACGCAGATCGACGCCGCGCTAACGATTCGATTCCAGAAAATATGGAACGGCGGTCGCCCCCCAACTCCTGCTCCTCGTTGGCACTCAGCGAGTTTCTCGAAGTTCCATTCGAATTCGACGACCGCGCCAGCGCGATCATCCATCGTCCCGACACCCGCCGCAGCGAGTCGCTGCAATGAGCCAGCCGCGGGCCGTCCTCGAAACACCCTGGTTCCGCCTCGAAACCGTGCCGGCCGGCCCGGCCGCAGCGGACCCCGCCGCGCCCTACTACCGCATCGCGCAGCCAGACGGCGTGGTCGTCCTGACCGTAGCGGCCGATGGCCGACTCGTGTTTGTCCGCCAGTACCGGCCTGCACTGGGCTACTACAGCCTCGAGATTCCCGCCGGCTTCATCGATGCCGGCGAGACGCCTGAAGACGCCGCGCGACGCGAAGTGTTCGAGGAAACAGGCTATCGCTGCGGCGAGGTCACCTATCTCGGCGTCGGACGCTCGCTGATGAACCGCTTGACCGGCCGCGAACACATGCTGATCGCCACCGACGGCCGCAAGGATCCCGACTTCGCGCCGGCCGAGAACATCGAGATCGTCGAGCTCGATGCCGGCGAATTTCGCCGCATGATCCGCGACGGGAGCTACGAGCAGATGGCGGCGTTCGCGGTGCTGTTCATGATCCAAGAAAAGCTGGGGCGCGGGGTATTCGGATGAGAGACCAGGTCGCCGAGCTGGCGCGCACCGATCTGGCATTGGCGCGCCGGATCTACGAGCTGCTGTTCCTCGTGCGGCGCGCCGAGGACTACATCATCAAGCACTACCACGAGGACGAGATGAAGACGCCCATGCACATGAGCATGGGCCAGGAGGCGATCCCGGTCGGTGTCTGCGCGGCGCTGGGCGAGAAGGCCGACATCTATTCCAGCTATCGCAGCCACGCCCCATTCCTCGCCAAGACGTCTGATGTCGAAGGCTTCTTCGCCGAGCTCTACGGCCGCGCCGAGGGCGTCGGCGGCGGCAAGGGTGGATCGATGCATCTCGCGAACATCGACCGCGGGCACATGTGCTCGACGGCGATCGTGGCCAGCGGCATCCCGGTGGCGGTCGGCACCGCTTTCGCAAACATGCGGCTCGGTACTGGGCGGATGACCGCGACGTTCTTCGGCGACGGCGCCGTGGACGAAGGGAATTTCTGGGAGAGCTTGAACGCCGCCTGCGTCATGCGCATTCCGCTGCTGTTCGTCTGCGAGGACAACGGCCTCGCGGTACACACCGGCAAACGGCAGCGCCACGGCTACCGCTCGATCGCCGAGGTGGTCCGCGGCTTCGATTGCATCGTGGCCGAGGATAGCTCGAACGATGCGCAGCGCATTCACGACATTGCCGCCGGCGCGATCGCCCGCTGCCGCGCCGAGCGGCGGCCGGCCTTCCTGCTGTTCGAATGTTACCGCTACCTCGAGCATGTCGGCATCAATCCCGATTTCGACGCCGGCTACCGCGACAAGCGGGACTACGAGGCCTACCTCGCCAAGGACTGCATCGCGCTGCAACGCCGGCGCCTCCTCGCCGGCGGCGCCACCGATGCCGAGATCAAGGCCCTCGAGGGCGCCATCGACCAGCGCGTGCGCGCCGCCGTCGAGCGCGCGAAGCAGGCCGCGCTGCCCGAGGCGGGCCAGCTGTTCCATGGGATTTTTCATGAGACGGATTAGCTATTGCGACGCGCTCAACGAGGCGATGGCCCAAGAGATGGAGCGCGATCCCACTGTTTTCGTCTACGGCATCGGTGTTCCCGACCATAAGAAGATCTTCGGCACCACGGCCGGTCTGCTCGAGCGCTTCGGGCCCGAGCGCTGCCTCGACACGCCCTTGGCCGAGGACACGATGACCGGCTTCGGCCTCGGCGCCGCGGTGCGCGGGTTGCGCCCGATCCACATCCACATCCGCGTCGACTTCCTGCTGCTGGCGATGAACCAGCTCGTCAACATGGTGTCGACCTTCACCTACGGCACCAACGGACGGGCCAAAGTGCCGATGGTGATCCGAGCCGTCGTCGGCCGCGGCTGGGGCCAGGGCTATCAGCACAGCAAGAGCCTGCACTCCTTTTTCGCGCACATCCCCGGCTTGAAGGTCGTGCTCCCGACCACGCCGCGCGACGCCAAGGGCCTCCTAACCGCCGCGATCCGCGACGACGCGCCGGTGGTGTGCATCGAGCATCGCTGGCTCTACTGGGCGGAGGACGACGTGCCCCAAGAGCCATTCGCGATCCCGATCGGCGAGGGTCAGGTGCTGCGCCGGGGCAAGGACGTGACCGTCGTCGCGACCTCGTGGATGAACGTCGAGGCGTTGCGCGCGGCGCAGATCCTCGCGCGGCACGGCATCGAGCTCGAGATCGTCGACCCCCGCACGATCTCGCCATTCGACGAGAGCCTCGTGCTCGAATCGCTCGCCAAGACCGGACGCCTCGTCGTGGCCGACAATGACTGGGTTTCGTGCGGATTCGGCGCCGAGGTGGTGGCGCGCGCCGCCGAGCGGGCGCATGCGGCTTTGAAGGCGCCGGTCCGGCGCATCGGCTTCCAGTTCACGCCCTGCCCCACCGTGCGCGCGCTCGAGAACGAGTTCTATCCTAACGCGCGCACGATCGTAGACACCGTGTGCGACATGCTCGGCCGCGCGCCGATCGACACCAGCGGCGAAGACTTCTACAGCCACGAGCGGCGTTTCAAAGGCCCGTTCTGATGAGCAAGCGGCTCGCGGATCTCGATCCGGCGACCGTGCCGGGCGTGCGCGGGCGCCTCGCGCTCGACGACTTCGCGCGCCTCTTCGGCACGCCCGCGGACGCGATTCTGCCCGAGCTGAAGGCCGAGATCGCGGCGCGCGATTTCCGCTATGTCGTGCTCGAGGGCGAGATGCGCGACCGGACCCTGCTCGACGTCTTCCAGACGATCGACTCGGGAACGCTCAGCAAGGCGGGCTCCGCCGGCAAGGCGCGGTGGGACAAGGGCTGGTCGGAGAATCTCGAGGCCTTCGTCGCGAGCGGCTACGACTTGAAGGCGCTGGTGCCGAAATACATCCGGCCTCGCCAGCCGGTCCGACTCGACCAGCACTACGTGCTCCCGGTCAATCCAGCATTCGAGCTCGACTGGTACGAGATCTTCCGGCCCTGGTTCCTCGGCACCTATCTCGAGCCCTTCGACTGCGTGTTCGAGTTCGGTTGCGGCTCCGGCTTCAACCTTGCCGCGCTGGCGCAATGCGCGCCCGGCCGGCGCTATGTCGGCCTCGATTGGGCGGCCCCTTCGGCCGAGATCGTGAACCGCATGGCGAAGCACTTCGGTTGGCGCATGGAAGGCCGCGTGTTCGATTTCTTCCACCCCGACGCGACGCTCGACGTGCCGGCCAACAGCGCGTTCCTCTCCATCGGAGCGCTGGAGCAGACCGGGCGCGACTGGGGCGCGTTTCTCGACTTCGTGCTCGCCAAGCGTCCGGCTTGCGTCTTCCACATCGAGCCGATTCTGGAGTGGTACGACCCGGCGAACCTCGTCGACTACGCCGCCATCCGCTTCCACGAGGTGCGCGACTATTGGCGCGGCTATCCCGACCGCATCGCCGCGCTGGCCCGGGCTGGGCGCGCCGAGATCGTGAAGCAGAAGCGCTCGTATTTCGGCAGCCTTTTCATCGAAGGATATTCGCAGCTCATCTGGCGGCCGCTGAGCTGAGCGCCGCCATGGATCTCGGATTGAAAGGCAAGATCGCGCTGGTGACGGGCGGAAGCCACGGCATCGGCCTGGCCTCGGCCTTGGCGCTCGCCGGCGAAGGCTGCAACGTCGCGATTTGCGCCCGCGACCCCCAGCGGCTCGCCGAGGCCGCGCGCACCGCCGAGGCGAAGGGCGTCGAGGCCCTGGCGGTGCCAGCCGATGTCGCCGACCGCGCCGCGATCCGCCGCGTCGTCGATGCCGTGCTGGCGCGCTGGGGGCGGCTCGACATCCTCGTCAACAATGTCGGCGGCGGCGGGCGCTGGGGCAGCGAGCGCGTCGAGGAGACGCCGCTCGAGACCTGGATCGAGGTTTACAACAAGAACGCCCTCGCCGCGGCGGCATTCACGCAACTCGCCATTCCAGGGATGCGCCGCCAGCGCTGGGGCCGCGTCGTCACGATCGGCTCGATCTACGGCAAAGAAGGCGGCGGCCGCCCGTGGTTCAACATGGCCAAGGCCGCCGAGATCAGCCTGATGAAGACGTTGGCGATGACGAAATACCTCGCGCGCGATGGGATCACGTTCAACACGGTGGTGCCCGGCTCGATCATGATTCCTGACACGGGCTGGGCGCGGGCGGCGGTGGACGACCCCGCGGCGTTTGCACAGCGGCTTGATCGGGATTTTCCCTTAGGGCGACTGGGGACGCCGGAGGAAGTCGCTGCGGTTGTGATATTTCTCTGCTCAGAGGTGGCGCGCCTGATCAACGGCGCCGCCGTCGTGGTTGACGGCGCCGAAAGCGCCTCGTTCTGATCACCCTCCGCACGCGAGAATCGAGGATGGGACATGCCGGTTCTGCGGCGCATCGCCGAGAAATATTGGGAACTGCATCGGCGCTACATCGGGCTTTCGTCGCTGCAGCTGGCTGAGCGCGTCCGCCTGCCGCTCGTCTTTTTCCACATCCCGCGCACGGGCGGCATCACGTTCCATGAGATCCTGACGCGCATCGCGGCACCTGGAGGGTCCGCGCGTCACCTCCCGGCGACAAAGCGGTTCGCGATTTGATCGAAGCTGAACCGGACTTCTTCCGGCGTTACGGTATCTATAGCGGGCACTTCTCCTCGGACATCATGCCGCTCGTTCCCCCGGGCGCATCCAAGCTCACCTTCGTGCGCCATCCAGCTGCACTGCTGCGCTCGACCTACCATCTTTTGCGGAACTTCACCGTCAACGGGCACGATGCAAACCTCGACCACGATGGAAAGTTCGCATCGAAGTTCTGCATCGCGAACACGTTCGAGACTTTCCTCGAGTCGTCCGACCCCCGCCTGCTTCCCTACACGCGCAATCCGCAGACTCGCATCCTGGGCTTCGGAAATTCGTACGATCCGGCGCGCGTGCACGATCCCGCGCTCCTTGCCGCCGCCAAGGAAAGACTGTCCGGGTTCCAATTCGTCGGCATCACCGAACGCTATCCGGAAGCGCTACGGCTGTTCCAGTCGCATTACCTGCGCACGCCAATCCGCCGCTTCTATTTTCGCAACGCCTCGCCCGGCTCGCTGCTCCAGGGTGCCTCGGCGCACGTGCAGGAGCTGGTCGTGGAGATTTGCGCGCTCGATCTCGATTTGTACGCACACGGCTGCGCCCTCTTCGATCAGTGCATCGCGGCCAGTGAAGGCTTTCATGGCGTGCCGGCGGCGAAAGCGAGCCCGCTGCCGCGGTCCAAGGTCTAGATCGGTCAGCGTGCGCCTAGCGGCGTCCGTTTCCCGCTGAACAGCGCGCGATCAGCCTCGAGCGCCCAGGGCGGCCGTGGTGGAGCCATTCGATCGAAGCCGTCGATGAGGGTGAACACGCGTTCGATCATCTGCCCGCCCTCCTCGATCGCCCGGGCCCATTGGGCCGACATCGCCTTGGGATCGAGGGCGAGACGCACAGGCTGGCGCAAATATTGCCGGTGCAGCGGCGTATCGTAGGTGTGGAGGAAGCGCGCGAAGGCGACCTCGTCGAAGTACCGGGGGCCCGAGGCTTTATAGGGATCGAGAATGGGCGAGATTCCGGCATCGAGCACGCACATGTCGGTGTCTCCGACCAGCGCGATATCCGCGAGGTCGTCGAAATGACGATACATGAACTGCGCATCGACCGGGTCGATGGTGGGGAACAGCGGCTTATTGAGAAACGCGGCGCGGATCGCATAGGGCTGGAAGTGCGTCGCCCGCACGAGGATCCCCTCGCCGGGGATTCGCCAGCACAGGAAGAACGGCGAAACGGCAAAGCGGGCCGAGTCGACGAACCACGTGTCGTCAAGATGCTCGACGAGGAGGCGCACGATGCCGGACGCGGGGATCGACACCGCACCGTCCTCGCGCCGGAACTGAGCGTCGATCGCCGGCAGGATGTCGCCGATATAGAGGCGGAAGCCCGCGCAGGCCACGGCCTTCACCTTGGGCGCGGTGAGCTTGTCGGCGAGAACTTTGTAGAACCGGTCGTTGACGAAATTGTCGGGAAACACGAACACGACGTCGCGCTCCAAGAGGCGCGCGCATTCGAGCGCCACGTAGTGCGCGAGCTGCAGCAATTGGAAGCGCCCGACGTGATGATCGCTGAAGCGCATCAGCTCGTCGGGGTAAACGATGAAGTGGCAAGAAAGGTGGCCGGCGAGCGCGCGAAAGCGAGCGTCGGCTTCGAGGCTGGCGCGGCAGGTTTCGGTCGTGAAGATCGCGAACTGGCAGTCGTGGCGGCCGGCAAGCGCCGATAAGTTTCCCGGCCCCAGCAGGATGGGCAACGTGTAGTCCCGGAAGATCCGGAGAAAGGCGTCGCCCCAGAGCGGCATGACGAGGATCGCGCGGCGGCGCCCATCGCCCTTGCCGCTCGTTTCGACGCGGAACTTCAGATCGGCGACCATCGCCGGAAACAGGCGCGCGACATCGAGCGCGAAGCGCGCCATGCGCGACGCGGGATTGGCCGCCAGCACGGCCTCGAAATAGTCGCGGATTTCGGCGGGCGTGCCGTGGCGAATGACGTTCTCGCCGCCGGCATTCTGCACGTCGGGATTCGCGGGGAAGAGATCGAGAGCCTTGCGGAAATAGGACTTGGCCTCGGCATGGCGCCGCTGGCGCAGCATGATCGAGGCCAGGCACATGCAGAGGTTCAAGGCCAGCTGGCGATCCGGCACGCCGCGAAAGCCGAAATGATCGCCGAGCAGCGCTGCCGCCTTGATATAGTCGTTCGCCGCGCTTTCGAGATTGCCGTAATACTCGGCAAGGTCGCCCTTGTCCTTGTACCAGCGGGCGAGAGCAAGCTCGGCCGTCGCCAGGCCGCTGTCGCCGACGGCCTTTCTCCACCAACCCTCGAGGTCGGCCAAATTCGAATTGCTCATTGATGGCTCTCTATCGGCGGTACCTATAGCGGTGCGCCGCGACACCTGTAAACGATGCAAGTCCATTCCGGCGTTTGCCCGCGCCGACAAGTTTGCTAGGCTTCGGCGGGGATGCTTTGCACGATGTTATCTTCGCGCGTTGACGACGATTGGGCACGCGCCGGGGCGATTGGCGATTTGGGGGAAAGCGGTGGAATTGTGCTCCGGAGGCGCGGCATCGCCGTTGGACGCGGCGCAGGTTGCGCGATGATCTCGAGATGCGCCGATGCATGATGCCGGTGCGCCAAGCTCCAGCGCCGCCGCGCCTTTCGTGACCGCGCGTAGCCTCGTGCGCAGCTTGCTCGGTCGCGCGGCCGCTCTCGGCCGAAGGAAAATCGGCTCCGGGCCGGCCCC
>SBBV01000289.1 GCA_005240015.1 Candidatus Odyssella thessalonicensis
AGCGTGGGCGCGCCGCCGCCGTTTTTCTTGAGCTTCTGCGCCGCCGCGTCGGCCGCCCGCCAATCCGCGACCGCGGCCGCGCAGACGGCGACCTCGACCGGCAGCGCGCGCTCGCACGCGGTTAGCATCTCGCGCGCCGATTCGATGCGCTGGACCGCAACGCCGGTCGGATCGGCGAGTGCGACCGGGCCGGAAACCAGCACGGTTTCGGCGCCGAGCTCGGCGAGCGCCGCCGCGATCGCGTGGCCCTGCTTGCCCGAGGAGCGGTTGGCGATGTAGCGCACCGGATCGATCGCCTCGTGCGTGGGCCCGCTGGTCACGAGCGCCCGCACGCCGGCGAGCCGCCCGATCCCGCGAAACTGCGCCTCGATCGCGGCCAGAATCTCCTCGGGCTCCGCCATGCGGCCGATGCCCATCTCGTCCTCGGCGAGCGGGCCCTGGTTGGGTCCGACGCGCTTGACCCCGCGCTGCTCGAGCTTGTGCATGTTCTCGAGCGTCGCCGGATGCAGCCACATGCGGTGGTTCATCGCCGGCGCCACCATCACCGGCGCGGCCGCGGCGAGCAGCACGGTCGTCGCGAGCTCGTCGGCGAGCCCGTGCGCCATCTTGGCGAGGATGTCGGCCGTGGCGGGCGCCACCACGACGAGATCGGCCTCCTGCGAGAGCCGGAGATGGCCCATCTCGCTCTCCTCGGTGAGCGAGAACTGGTCCTGGTAGACCTTCTCGTGACTGAGCGCCGCAACCGAGAGCGGTGTCACGAACTGGGCGCCGCCCTTCGAGAGGATGCAGCGCACGGTGGCGCCGCGCTCGCGCAGCCGGCGGATCAGGATGAGGCTCTTGTAAGCTGCGATCCCGCCGGAGATGACGAGAAGGATGCGCTTGCCGGTCAGCATGGGGCGCCTCGGGTCAGGCCGGCGGCAAAGCTATGGCCAATGCTGCGCCGCGGCAAGCCGGCGGAGCAGCGGGGGGCGCGCCGAAATTCTGCAAACTCTCATCCACGCGGCTTGCCGTCGCGGGAATCGCCCTCGTAGCGGTTGCCGCTCTTCCACGTGAATTGGAAGGGGTCAATGGAAGGGGTCAGACCCCTTTTTCGTTCGTGCTTTCAACGACTTAAGTTCAATACATTGATAGAAAAAGAGAAAAAGGGGTCTGACCCCTTTCCACGTAGTAGGTGGCGTTGGTGCGCTGGTCGGTCATGCGGTCGGCCGAGACCTGCGTGACCTTGCCCGGAATCGGCGCCACGAAGCGCGCGCTGTAGGGTGTCAACCGCACATGCGCGGCGAGGCCGGGGCGCACCACGTCGATGTCGTTGGGGTCGATGCGCGTCTCGATGTAGAGCGGCTCGTCCTTGGGCACGATCGCCATCAGCGTTTCGCCCGCCTTGATGACGCCGCCGCGCGTGTGGATCTTCAAGTCGATGACGGTGCCGGCTACCGGCGCGCGGATCGCCGCGCGCGTGACCGCGTCCTCGGCGACGCCGAGCTGCGCTCGGGCCTCGCCGATCTCGCCCTCGTGCTCGGCCTTCTTGCGCTGGAGCGCAAGCAGGCGCGGGCGGGTGGAATGGCCGCGCTTCAGCAGCTGCTCGACCGTCTCCAATTCGGACTCGACGAGCTTCAGCTGCCGCTCGAGACCGGCGATCTTGGCCTTCAGTTGCACGATGCGCGCCTGCGCCTGGGTGGTATCGAGCCGGATTACGATCTCATCCTTGGCGACGGTCTGGCCCTCCTTCACCAGCACCTCGGCGACGATGCCGCCCTCGAGATGCTGCACGAGCTTCTTGTTGCTCTCGAGGCTCACCGAGCCCACCGCCACCGCCGCGCTCTCGATCGGCGCCAGCGTGCCCCACATCAGGAGCGCCCCCACGAATCCGATCACGGCCACCGCGCCGACCCGGATCCAGCGCCCGGCCCTCGGCCGGTCGACGTCTTTCGTGGAGACGGGGACGGTGAACGGCTCCTTGTCGGTCTTAGCCATGCGAGGCCCCCGGTTTCACGGCCTGGACGCGCGGCACGCCGGACTGCTGGGCGAGTCGCGACAGAACGTCGGCGCGCGGCCCGTAGAGGAAGACGCGGCCCTCGCGCAGGATCAGGATCTTGTCGACGTGATTGAGCAGGTTGTGGCGGTGGGTGACGACGACTGTCGTCATGCCCTTGCGCTTCATCGAGCCGAGCGCGTCGACGAGCGCCGATTCGGCCTGCTGATCGAGATGCGCGTTGGGCTCGTCGAGCACCACGACGGCCGGATCGTCGAACACCGCGCGGGCCAACCCGACGCGCTGCGTCTCGCCGCCCGAAAGCCCGACGCCGCCCTCGCCGATCGGCGTCTGGTAGCTGCGCGGCAGCGACTGGATGAACTCGTGCACACGCGCGCGCTGCCCCGCCTTCACCACCTTGCCGGCGACGCCGGAGCGCATGCGCGCGATGTTCTCTTCGATCGTGCCGCGGAACAGCTCCACCGTCTGCGGCAGATAGCCGATGTGATTGCCCCGGTCGTCGGGGTCAATCGCGGTGAGGTCGATGCCGTCGAACCGCACCGTCCCCATGTTCGGCTTGAGCGCGCCGACGAGCAGACGCGCGAGCGTGGTCTTACCCGAGCCCGAGGGGCCGAGGATCGCCATGCTTTCGCCGGGCTCGAGCACGAACGAAACCCCGAGCAGCACCGGCTCGGCGCGGCCCGGGTGGAGATAGTGCACGTTCTCGACCGCGATGCGCCCCTTGGGGTCGAGGATCTCGGCGTCGGCGCCGCGCACTTCCGAGGTCTCGAGAAACGCGCCGATGCGCCGATAGGACTGGCGCGCCGCAATGGCCTGGCGCGAGGCCGTGATGGACAACTCGACCGGCGCCAGCGCGCGCGCTACGAGGATGGTGCTCGCGATCAAGGCGCCCGAGGAGAGCTCGCTGTTCAGCACCAGCCAGGCGCCGACGCCGAGCACCGCGCATTGCAGCACCTGGCGGATCACGCGCGAGAGCGACGTGACGATGTTGTTGCGCAGCGCGGCGTGGCGCACATAGGCCATCGCCATCGCGCTGCGTTCCTTCCAGCGCGCGACGAGGCGCGGCATGATGCCCATCGCGCGGATCGCATCCGCGTTGCGCACCGCGACGTCGCTGTCGTAGACGCCTTCGCCGGTGAGCGCCGCCGCGCGTTCGTTCGCGGTCTTGGTCCACACTTCGTTGAGCGCGGCCAGCGTCAGCAGGATCGCGGCGCCGGCGAGGGCGATCATGCCGATCAGCGGATGCAGCAGGAGGA
>SBBV01000600.1 GCA_005240015.1 Candidatus Odyssella thessalonicensis
AACTCCTGCTGCTCGACGAGCCCACGGCCGGCGTCGACCCCAAGGCGCGGCGCGAGTACTGGGACGAAATCCATCGCCTCGCCGCGCAAGGGCTCACCGTCCTCGTCAGCACCCACTACATGGACGAGGCCGAGCGCTGCCACGAGATCGCGTACATCGCCTACGGCAAGCTGATCGCGCGCGGCAGCGTCGCCGACGTGATCGGGCGCTCGGGCCTCACCACCTGGCTGGTCGAAGGCGAGGATCTCGGCGAGCTGGCCGAGCGCCTGCGCGCCGCGAAGGGCGTCGACATGGTCGCCGCATTCGGCGCCGCGCTGCATGTGAGCGCCATGGATGCGGCCGCGCTCGAGCGCGCGACCGCACCCTACCGCGGCGATGCGCGCTGGCGCTGGCAACGGGCGGAGCCGAGCCTCGAGGACGTGTTCATCCAACTCATGGCCGAGCGCCGGAGCGAGCAGCCATGAACGGGTTCTCGTTCAGCCGCTTCATGGCGATCCTGGTCAAGGAATTCGTGCAGATGCGGCGCGACCGCCTGACCTTCGCCATGATCGTCGGCATCCCGATCATGCAGCTGATCCTGTTCGGCTTCGCGATCAACAGCGATCCCAAGAACCTGCCTGCGGTGGTGCGCTCGGCCGACAACAGCGCGTTCGCACGCGCGTTCGTGGTGTCGCTCAAGAACTCGGGCTATTTCGCGATCAAGAGCGAAGCCCGGAGCGAGGCGGAGGCCGGGCGCCTGATCGAAACCGGGGAAGTCCAGTTCGTCATCAGCATCCCGGCCGATTTCTCGCGCGAGCTGATGCAAGGACGGCGGCCGAAGCTGCTCGTCGAGGCCGACGCCACCGATCCTGCCGCCACGAGCAACGCGATCGCCGCGCTCACCAACGCCGCGCGCACGGCGTTCGACCGCGAGCTGGTGGGGGCATTGGCACGCCTGAAGCCGGGTGCCGATCCCATCGAACTCGTGATCCACCGCCGCTACAACCCCGAGGGCATCACGCAATACAACGTCGTGCCCGGCCTGATGGGCGTCATCCTGACGCTCACCATGGTGATGATGACGGCGATGGCGATGACGCGCGAACGCGAGCGCGGCACGATCGAAGCGCTGCTGGCAACGCCGGCGCTGCCCGGAGAGGTGATGCTGGGCAAGATCGTGCCCTACATCGCGGTCGGCTACCTCCAGGTCGTGCTGATCCTCGTCGCCTCCTGGGCGCTTTTCGCGGTGCCGATCATCGGCAGCCTCTGGCTGCTGCTGACGGCGCTCATCGTCTTCATCGCCCTCAATCTCTGCATCGGCTTCACGATCTCGACCGTGGCGCAGAGCCAGCTCCAGGCGATGCAGATGTCGGTCTTCTTCTTCCTGCCCTCGCTCTTGCTCTCGGGCTTCATGTTTCCGTTCCGCGGCATGCCGGAGTGGGCCCAGGCGCTGGGCGAGATCTTCCCGCTGACGCACTTCCTCCGCATCGTCCGCGGCATTCTCTTGAAGGGCAACGAGCTGCCCGAGATCGCGAACGAATTGGTGGCGCTGATGGCGATTCTCTCCGTCGTCACGTTCATCGCGATGAAACGCTACCGCCGCACGCTCGACTAGGTGCCTACCGCCCCGGCAGCTCCACCCGCGCGCCTTGGATGCGCGCTTCGAGCAGCGGCTTGATGCGCGCGGCGGCCGCGCCGGTGTCGTCGGGCGGCGTGAAGCTCCAGCGCTCGAGCGCGCCGCGGAAGCGCCGCGTGTAGCCCTGCCGCTCCATATGCGCATGAAACAGCTCGATCCGGTGCGAGCTGCCGTCGAGGTCGATCACCTGCACGGGCTTGCCGGTGAACACCGCCTCCGACGTCATCGAGACGGAGTCGCGCGTGACGAGGACCGCGTCGGCGAGGCCGAGCAGGCCGAAATAGGGATTGTCGCCGGCGCCGTCCCAGATGTCGGCCGAAGTGCCGGCGAGCGTTTCGGCCAGAATTCGCGCAGCCTCGGACTCGGTGCGGCGCGACGGCGTGATCATCAATCCGGCGCCGCTTCGGGCGATCGCGGCCAGCTGTTCCGCGAGGGTACGCATGCGCTCGGGGGTGAGGCGATAGCGATTGTTGCTGCCGCCGATCAGCACCGCCACGCGCGGCGAGGGAAGGCGCGCGTAGCGCGGCGCGAACTTGCTGGCCTCGGCCGCGAGCTTGGCGCGCGTGACCCGGTGCACGGCGCCCTCGGTCACGATCACGTTGGGGCCGGTCAATCCATCGTGCTTCGGCACCACCAGCACGTCGAAGTCGCGCGCGGGCAGCGCCGGCTTCTGCACATGGATGGTGAAGGTGCGTGTGCCGCTCGCGCGGCGCACGAGATAGGCGGCGAGCGCGGCCTGGCCGCCGCAGCTCACGACAACGTCGGGCCAGGGCGGCGAAAGATCGCACTGGAGCGCGCGAAATCCGATCCACTCGATCCACGCCCGCGGCGGCAGGCTGCGCCAGGGCTGCCGGGCCGCCACTTTCTTCATGACCGGGGCGAGGCCGAGCGCCTCGGCCATGCCGAGGGCCTGGTTCTCGAGGCCGATATGGCCCTCGGTGACGACCCACGAGACCGCCCGTTCCATAACCCCCGCGCAATCCTCTTGAAATTTTATTTCGCGGTCCGCATATAGCGCGGCAACAAACCTGCCGAATATGCGCATTCGGTCGCGGACAAAACGGCCCCGGCCGAGATTAGCTACAGCCAATGAATCCCAAGGACGACGATAACGGCGCTGGCCGCCGCATCAAGCTGGACAAGGTCGATCGCCGCATCCTGCGCGACCTGCAGGACAATGGCCGCATGACCAATGTCGAGCTGGCAAAGCGCGCCCAGATCTCGGCGCCGCCCTGCCTGCGACGCGTGCGTGCGCTCGAGGAGGCCGGCATCATCAAGGGCTATCACGCCGAGGTCGATGCCGAACGGCTCGGCTACGAGGTGCTGTTCTTCGCGCTGGTCGGCCTCGACAGCCAGGCGGAGGCGGTGCTGACTGCGTTCGAGAGCAGGATGCGCGACTGGCCCGAGGTGCGCGAGTGCCACATGGTCCGCGGCGCCGGCGACTTCCTGCTCAAGATCGTCTGCCGCAACACGGCGCACGAGAACGAGATGACGACCAAGCTCACGTCGTCGCCGCACGTGGTGACGGTGCAGACGATCCAGGTGATCCGCACCGACAAGAAGCTGCCCGGCGTGCCGGTCGCGGTCGAGGGCTAGGGCGGGAAAAGGTCGACTTTTCCGAAGCTTAACTCGGATTAAACCGATCGGCGAAAGCACCCGCAGACCATGTCGGCTGCCGGGCGATTAAACTTCTATCGTTTTCATGGCCGTAGCGCGCTTGGTTCAGAGCGAACCCAAGCACCGCACGTTCGTTATTGCGAGCCAAGAGGGGATTTCGGGCGTCCGCCTTGGGTGCCGTCAGAGGTGAGCATGACTCCCTACGATCGCTTCCCCGCGCCATCCGGGGCCGCAGCTAATGGCGCCGAGGACAAGACCAGCTTAGAGCCCCAAGCCGCGCGCGTCCTCATCGTCGAGGACCAGGCGCTCATCGCGCTGGCTCTCGCCGCCGACCTCGCGGCCATGGACTGCGAGGTGATCGGCCGCGCCGCCAGCGGCGAGGCCGCGGTCGCGTTCGCGCGGCAGCACGCGCCCGACATCGTCGTCATGGACGTGCACTTGGCCGGCCGAATGGACGGTGTCGAGGCGGCCGCGCTCATCAAGGCCGAATGTGCGCCGCGCATCATCTTCGTCACCGCCTATGCAGACGGGCCCGACCGCTCGCGCATGGAGACCGTGCGCCCGGCCGCCATCCTCGGCAAGCCGTACCACCCGAGCGAACTGAACCTCGCCATCAACGTCGCGACGCGGCCGCGGTTCAGGCGGCGATCGCATGTTGCGGCCGCGGCCGCGGGCAATTGACGCCGACGGGCCGGGCTACGCTGAAGTTCGCTCTCGAATCGAGCGGCCCGCGGCAGGGCAGGCCGCACGCGTCGGCGCCCTAGTTCTGGGGCGCGCGCTGGAGGCGCCTCGGGTAGAGGCTCTCGAGCAGCTCATGCACCGCGTGCACGAAGAGCTTGTCCGGATTCGCCTGGCAGGCCTGGTCGAGCCGTGCCTTCGCTTCTTCCACCGGAATGGTGAGCAGGTTGTAGGTGTTGGGGGTCGCGCGATTCATCGCCGTCGTGTAGCCGGCCACCCAGGTCTCCATGTGCAGCTTTTGCTCGGGCGTTCCGGAGGTGTAGGCGCTGCACTGCAGTGAGCCGCCGCCGATGACCCAGAAGTTCCCCTCCCCATCCATCGCTGCCGCCGGGCTGGCAAGTGCGGCAAGCAGCATCGAAATCACGGCGCGTCGCATCGTTTCCCTCCATCGTAGGTGTTCGCGCCGTCCCCCGGCGCACGCAGTCTGCAATCCGTGAACAATACTACGCCGCAGCGCTTTGACACAGGCCAAAGCGGGGGGCGCGCGGAATGAGGCGGACGCGGGATCGGGGCCCGCGAGGCGGGCGGCGCTACTTGTAGACGACGCGCGTGATTTCGTAGGCCTTGGAGCCGCCGGGCGTGCTCACCTCGACGCTGTCGCCCTTGGTCTTGCCGATCAGCGCGCGCGCCAGCGGCGCCGTGATCGAGAGCAGGCCTTTCGAGATGTCGCCCTCGTCGGCGCCGACGATCTGATAGG
>SBBV01000579.1 GCA_005240015.1 Candidatus Odyssella thessalonicensis
ATTTGATCGCGCCGCCCGCGCTCGCGGCCGCCGGGAGGGAGGACCATGCCGCGGCCACGCTATGTCGAGACTGGCGCCGGCCCGGCGGTCGTCTTCGCCCATGGCACGCTCATGGACGACACGATGTTCGCGCCGCAGATCGCGCATCTCAAGCAGCGCTACCGCGTCATCGCGCTCAACCATCGCGTCCTGAGCGGCAAGAACGTCCGCCACACGCTCGATGACCTCGTCGAGGACTGCCGCGAGGTCCTCGACACGCTCGGCATCAAGCGCTGCGTACTCGGCGGCATGTCGCTCGGCGGCTTCATGGCCATCCCGTTCGCGCTCAGATACCCCGAGCGGCTCGACGGCCTGATCCTGATGGCGACGACGTCGAGCGACTATCCCAAGGACGAACAGGACAAGTTCTTCGCCAAGTTCGGCGAGCTCGATATCGACGGCATGGTGACGCCGGAATGGGCCGAGTGGGTGGCCCCCTATGTCTGGGGCGAGACCACGATGAAGCGGAATCGCAAGCTGGTCGATCACTGGATCAAGGTGTGGACGACGAGCATCCCGGCGCGTTCGGTCTATCACCAGGGGCTCGCCTGGATCCCGAAGGCGGACGACACGGGAAAGCTCGGCCAGATCAAGACGCCGACCCTCGTGCTGCATGGCGAGGAGGATCATCCGATCCCGCTCGAGCGCGCCGAGCGCATGGCGCGTGCGATTCCGAACAGCACCTTCGTCGCCATCGCGGGCGCGGGCCACACCTGCAACCTCGAAGCGCCGCAGCCGGTGAACGCGGCGATCAGCGCCTTTCTCGACCGGCTTTATCCACGCGCGAAGCGTTGAGCGCCGAAGTCGCGGCAAGGACGGCCTTGCCCAAGCGCCAAGCATTGTATACAGTATACAGATGGGCATCCAACGGGCGATCACGCGGCCCTCGCCGCTGCGCCAGCAGGTCTATGCGCGCATCCGCGATGCGCTGCGCTCCGGCCGCTTCCGCCCGCTCGACCGCGTCACCGAGATCGGCATGGCCGAGGAGCTCGGCGTCTCGCGCACGCCGGTGCGCGAGGTGCTGGGCCAGCTCTCGCGCGAAGGGCTTTTGACGCCGCACGCGCGCGGCGGCTTCCAGATCCCGGCGCTCGACGCGCGCGACATCGGCGAGATCTTCGCCATCCGCCACCAGCTCGAGCCCTACGCGGCGGCGGAGGCAGCGGAGCGCATCGGTCGCGCCGAGCTCGGCGCGCTCGAAGCCTGCATCGAGCGCGAAGAGCGCGTGCGCGACGCCGTCGGCGCCAAGGCCGAAGCGGCCTTCGTCGCGGCCAATTT
This sequence comes from Candidatus Odyssella thessalonicensis, assembly GCA_005240015.1. Lineage (GTDB taxonomy): Bacteria > Pseudomonadota > Alphaproteobacteria > Bin65 > Bin65 > SBBV01. The sequence goes on from SBBV01000579.1 coordinate 1,315, forward strand.
CGAGTTCCGTCGCGTGCTGTTCGCGGCCTCCGGCAATGCGCGGCTCGCCCAGCTCATCGCGAACTTCGAGGAGCACGTCCAGTACGTGCGCCGGCAGACGCTCGGCGACTCGGCCGTGCGCCGCGTGGTGATCGAAGGCCAGCGCCGCATCGTGGCGGCGCTCTCCACGAAGGACCGCGCCGCGGCCGCCGCCGCGATGCACGCGCAGCTCGACGCCGCGCATCGACATCTGGTGAGCGTGTTGGAGCGCAAGGATGGGTGTGATGGCGCGCGATAGGATTCCCACTCCTGCGCCACCGCCCCTCTTGAGGGGGCGGCCGGAGCCAAGCCCGCGCGAAGCGCGGGCCGCTCCGGGTGGGGGCAACGGCCTCTCCACCGGTGAGACGCCGGCCCCCTCAGTCACGCGCGGCGCGCGTGACAGCTCCCCCTCGAGGGGGGAGCGGGCGGCGAACGCCGTACCTCTTTGCATACGAGATACATTGTGAGCCGCGCATGACCTATCGCATCGGCGTCGATATCGGCGGCACGTTCACCGACGTGGTCCTGCTCGATCTTGCGGGCGGGAAGCTCACAGCCGCCAAGGCGCCGACCGACTACGGCGATCCCATCAACGGCATCCTCGCCGCCTGGCGCGCGGCCGTGGCCGCGCTGCCCGAAGCAAGGCGGAGCGAGCCGGCCGAGGGCCTCAATCACGCGACGACGCTCGCCACCAACGCCATCATCGAGGGGAAGCTGCCGCAAGGCGCCCTCCTCACCACGCGCGGCTTCCGCGACGTCATCGACATCGGCCGCATCCAGCGCCCGGTCGAGGCGATCTACGACATGAACATCGACAATCCGCAGCCGCTGATCCCGCGGCATCTCAGGCTCGAGGTCGACGAGCGCATCGGATCGCGCGGCGAGGTCGTGGAACCGCTCGACGAGGCGACGCTGCGCGCGACGCTAAAAAAGCTCAAGGGCAGCGGCATCCGCGCCATCGCCGTGTCGGGCCTCTTCTCGTTCGTCAATCCCGCGCATGAAAAGCGCATCGCCGAGATCATCGCCGAGGAGCTGCCCGGCGCCGACGTCTCCATCTCGTCGGCGATTTCGCCCGAGATGCGCGAGTTCGAGCGCACGACGACGACCGTGATCGACGTGCTGCTGAAGCCGATCACGGCGCCTTATCTCCGGCGCCTCGCCGAGCGGCTCAGGGCGCAAGGGATTCCGCGGACGCGCATCATGCTCGCCTCGGGCGGGCTCACCACCACCGACCTCGCCGCCGGGCGCCCCGTCGGCATCGTCAATTCCGGCCCCTCGGCCGGCGTCATCGCCTCGGCCAATCTCGGCCGACGCATGGGGATCGAGGATCTCGTCACGATCGACATGGGCGGCACCTCGCTCGACATCGGCACGGTCGAGAACGGACACCCGGTGCAGCGCTACGAGAGCAAGATCGCGGGCTACCCGATCCGCATGCCGATGATCGACGTGGCCGCGGTCGCGGCCGGCGGCGGCTCGATCGCCCATGTCGACAATGTCGGCTACGTGCAGGTGAGCCGCGAATCGGCAGGCTCGGTGCCCGGCCCGGCCTGCTACGGCCGCGGCGGCCTCCGCCCCACGATCACCGACGCCGACCTCGTGCTCGGGCGCCTCGGGCTGGTGTTCGGCGGCACCGGCGGCTTCAAGCTCGAGCGCGAGCCCGCGGTGCGCGCGATCCGCGCCGAGATCGCCGACCGGCTCAAGATCGACGTCGAGGAAGCGGCCGCCGCCGTGCTGCGCATCATCCAGGCGCGCATGGTGAAGGCGATTTCCTCGCACACGCTCGAAAAGGGCCTCGACGTACGCGACCTGCCGCTGCTTGTCTATGGCGGCGCCGGCCCCACGCACGGCGTCGAGCTCGCCGACGCGATGAGCATGAACACGGCGATCATCCCCTATCTCGCCGGAAACTTCTCCGCGATCGGCCTGCTCGTGGCGCCCTTGCGCTGGGACGAGTCGCGCATGGTGCTGAAGCACACCGACACGCTCGAAGCGGCCGAGATCGCGGCCCTCGTCACCGAGATGGACGCGGCGGCACGCAAGCGCCTCGTCGAGACCGGCGCCGATCCCAAGACGCTCACCACGCGCTGGCTCATGCACATGCGTTATGCCGACCAGGCCTACGACGTGCCGGTCGATCTCGGCCAAGCCTGGACCGGCAAGATCGGCGACGACACGGTGAAGCGTCTGGCCGACGCGTTCGACGACATCCACTTCCGCCGCTACGCCTATCGCGGCCATGGCGAGGCCGTGGAATGCGTGCAGCTGCGCGTCTCGGTCGCCGGGCGCGAGGTGGAGTTCCCGACGCCCGAAGTTGCGCGCGGCCCCGCCGAGAGGATCGGCACGCGCAAGATCTATTTCACGCACGAGCACGCCTGGTTCGACGCGGCCGTCTGGGCCTGGGCGAGCCTGCCGCAAGGATTTACATTGGAGGGGCCGGCCGTCGTCGAAGGCGAAGGCTCCTCGGCCCTGATCCCGCCCGGCTGGCGGGCCGAGCTGGATGCGTTTCGAAGCTTGGTGGTGAAGCGGATCGGCTGATGCACGGATCGATTCGGTCCAACCCGAACTTGTCGTCCCCGCGAAAGCGGGGACCCATCCCTCCGCCGACGTGCGTGTGTCGCGAACGCACGCTCCTGCGGCACCGCTGCTTGGGTCCCCGCTTTCGCGGGGACGACAAGTGTTGGTAATGGACAATTTCCCCGGACAGCCCTCCGCTTTCGCGGGGACGACAAAGTTTTGCCGATAGCTCAAATGAGCCCCGAGGGAGTGCTGCGATGACCGTCATGCCCAAGACCGCGAAGGCCGAGATCCAGGCCAAGGTGCAGAGCCAGGTGATCCGCTACGCGCTCGAGCTCATCGTCGAGGACATGGCGCAGTCGCTGATGCGCACCGCGCGCTCGGTCGTGATCAAGGAATCGCAGGACCTCTCCTGCTGCATCTTCGACCGGCATGGGCGCGTCGTCGTGCAGTCGAACCACGCGCCGATGCTGCTGGCGGGCTCCGCCTACACGATCGAGGCCGCGATCAAGCAGCTGGGCGCACGCGGCTTCCAGGACGGCGACATCGTGATGGCCAACGATCCCTATCGCGGCGGCCAGCACCTGATGGACGTGATGATGATCTCGCCGGTGTTCGTGGACGGCGAGCATCTCGGCTATGTGAGCTGCCTCGCGCACCACTCCGATCTCGGCGGCGCCTCGCCCGGCGGGGTCGCCGGCGGTCTGCGCGACATCTACTCGGAAGGGCTCTGCTTCCCGTTCGTGCGCGCCTACCTCCGCGGCGAGGAGAATCGCGATCTCTTCGCGATGATCGAGGGCAACGTCCGCGCCCCCTACAAGACGCTCTCCGACATGCACGCGCAGGTGGCCGCGTGCCTGACCGGCATCCGCCGCTACAAGGAGACGATCGCGCGCTTCGGCCTCGCCACGATCGAGGCGGCTGCCGACATGCTGATCAAGGAGACCGAGGAGCGCATGCTCGCCGGCCTCGACAAGCTGCCCGACGGCGAGTTCACCGGCGAGGAATGGGTCGACGACGACGGCGTCACCGACCAGCCGGCGCACATCGTGGTGAAAGTCAAGAAGTACGGGCGCGATCTCGAGATCGATCTCACCGAGAGCAGCGACCAGGTCCAGGGCAACATCAACTGCCCGCTCGCGACCGTGATGGCGGCGGTGCAGTACCCGTTCACCTGCGCGATCGACAACACCGTGTGCGCCAATCACGGCATGTTCAAGGTGCTGAAGTTCAAGACGCGGAAAGGGTCGATCCTCGATCCGGTGCGGCCGGCGGCGGTGGCGGCGCGCACCAACGTGTCGCTGAAGGTGCAGGAGGCGACGATCAAGGCGCTGGCCAAGATGCTGCCCGGCACGATGATGGCGACCTCGCACGGCCAGATGACGCACATGGCCATCGTCGGCGACGACCCCAAGAACAACCGCACCTTCATCTACAACGATCTCGCCGGCGGCGGCGCCGGCGCGCGCCCCACGAAAGACGGCCGCGACGGCCAGGACACGCACTTGGCGCGCTTCATGAACACGCCGACCGAGATGATCGAGCACGAGTTCCCGGTGC
>SBBV01000354.1 GCA_005240015.1 Candidatus Odyssella thessalonicensis
AGCGTGGTGTGTGCGGCCGTCATCGCGTTCATGTTGTAGGTTTCGCCGTTGGCGGTACGGCGGCCGTGGAAATCCGAGCCGTACCACGACGCGACGCCGGTGCGATCGTAGTTGAAATCCTCGCGCGGGTAATAGGTGCGCCCGTTGATCTGATAGGGCTGCCCGACCATGTAGGGCTTGTAGGGCGTGCCGGTCGGCCCCGGTATTCCCCGCGGTGTGCCGCACGCCGCCAGCATCAAAGCAGCGGCGACCAGCGCCAGCTTCGACCAAATCCCCCTGCCCGCCATGGCGGTCGTCCCCCTTGCCGCTTACCTCCACGGGGCTCGCGCCGCACAGCCCCTACCCCTTGGGGCATTCTACCCCAAGCAGACAAGGTTTTGTAGCGCTCTGGCGTATCCCCGGCGCTGGCCCCTTGGCCAAACATACGGCGCGAGGGCGCGGCGGCGTCCCCGCCGCGCGGCTCAGCGTCCTGGGTACAAAGCGATCCTCTTCCGTCGCGGCCAAGACGTGGTGCTCGCGCCGGCATCGTTGGCTACGCCGCTGGCAACGGCACCACTGTTCAGCACGCTGACATGCACGCGGGCGACGCCCTTCCGCTCGAACCCCAGCGCGCGCGCGCCGCCCAACGAGAGGTCGATGAGCCGGTTGCCGGCGAACGGGCCGCGATCATTGATGCGCACGACGATGCTGCGCCCATTCTCGAGATTGGTCACGCGCGCGATCGTCGGCAGCGGCAAGGTCGGATGCGCGGCCGTCAACGCATTCTGGTCGAAGGCTTCGCCGCTGGCGGTGCGCCGGCGATGGAAGCGAGCGCCATACCAGGACGCCGTGCCGACGCGGCTGTAGGGGAGATCATCGCGCGGCCGATAACGCTTAGCCTTCGCGCGATGCGCCGGGCCGACGACCTGGTGATGCGGCGAGGTGGAAACGGGATCCTTGGCGAAGGTGGTGGCGACGGGAAACAACAACGGCGCGGCAGCGGCCAGATTCCTGGCCGTCCTCAGGAACATCATCGGTTTGTCAACTCCCTCGCCCCCTCCTCAGGCGCGCACGCGGCGGGGGCTTTTCGGTTGTCGATTCGCGCGCGAACTGGCGCTCTATGAAATGCAGCGGTGTGGCGCGAAAAGGGCCGTTGACGCCACATTCTGCGCGCACATGCGGCAGTCAGGGTTTCGGAAAAAACGCGTCGATGCGCCCGCTCATTCGATAATAGACGAGACCGAGCCATTCATAGGCCGCGGCGTCGACCGCGGCGAGGCCGCCGCTCACATTGAGGCCGATGCCGAAGCCGACCTCGCGCGTCGTGAGATAGTCGACCGGATAAGGAATGACCGGCCACGCCGCCTTGCGGAAGATCCCGACCGCGCGCGGCATGTGGCGCGCCGAGGTGATCATCACCCAGACCTGCCCCGGCTGCACCTTCATGAGGGTCTTGGTGAAGCGCGCATTGTCGTCGGTGTTGCGCGAATCGCGCTCGACGATCACGCGCTCGCGTGCGATGCCGGCGGCGTCGAGGAACGGCCCGATCCAGTCGCCCTCGCGCAGCTCGGGCCGAAACGGATTGCCGCTGCCGCCGGTGAACACGAGCTTCGCCTCGGGATAGCGCCGCGCGAGCGCCGCGAAGGCGACGAGGCGCTCGCTGTTGCCGTTGAGCGAAAGCGTCTTGCGGTCGGCGGAGAGGCCGGGCTCGATCGCGCCGCCCAATACGACGATGCCGTCGATGCGTTCGGGCAGTGCCGGCGCCGGGAAGCGGTTCTCGAGCGGTGAGAGCAGCCAGGCGCCAACCGGCAGCACGGCGCAGGCAAGGAAAGCCAGGAGCGCGCCGGCCATCAAGATCCGGCCGGCGCGCCGGCGGCCAACGAGGGCCACCACCGCTCCGAAAACGAACATCAGCGCAAGCAGATTGCTCGGCTTCAGGAGGATCCACGCGATCTTGCCGGCGATGAAGCTCATGCGCGGTCCGGCTTCAGCGGGCCGGCGCGTCGGCGTGCGATTTGCGCGGCTTCTCGTCTTCGGGCGCCGCGCGCGCGGTCGGGGGCTGCGTGACGAAGGTGTGATAGGGAATGCGCCCCAGCTCGCGGAACGTGACCATTGCACTGATGAGGAAGGTCAGGAGCGCCGCGGCGAAATAGCCGTAGCCGTAGTAGGCAAAGCCCTGTTGCAGCGAGACCCAGGTAAAGATCGAGTTGGTGGCGAGGAAGAAGATCGTGAGCCACAGCACCTGCGCGCGCAGCTCGAAATAGGAGAGCACAATCGTGAGGCATAGCAGCAGCACGTGGAAGAACGCGCCCAGGACGCCGAAGCGGAAGATGCCGAGCTGGAGGTAGGACACGCCGAGCGCCTCCAGGATGCGCGGCGCCAGGATGATACAGAGCAGCGAGATCGTCGCCTGGATCACGATGAGGTTGCGCAGGCCGCCGATCAGCTCGCCGATCAGCGTCTTGTGGTCCTCCTCGATGCGGTCGTAGGTCGCGTGGTTCTCGATCTCGCGATAGAAGCGCAGGTACTTCTCATAGAACCGCGTCTCCAAGTGGAGCAAGAACACGGCCATCGACGGCACGATCGAAAGATAGGCGAGGAACATCGCCGAATCGTACGTGCCGTTGTGGACGAAGCCGCTCGGCAGCCTCTCGCGCTCCGGCGCGAGCCACATGATCCATTTGTCGACCCAGATCGCGACGTTGTAGAGGAAGCCGGCGAGCGCCAGCGACCAGTAGGGCTTGAGCGTGCGCAGGAAGCTCATCAGGCGCACGGCTGGATACGGATACTCGGCGAACGTGCGCGCCACGAGCAGGAACAGGATCGCGGCGAGCCCGGCGTTGAAGCCGATCAGCATGCCCTCGACGCCGGCCCAGCGCCCGCCGAGCAAGGCGAGGCCGAGCGCAGCGCCCAGGCCGAAGATGAAGGAGAGCGAGATCGCCGTGTAGACGCGGAGCGCCGTCAGGAACACGCCGATGAGCCAGAGCCCGGCGACGAGGAAGTAGTTGATGAGCCCTTGCACGATCAGCGTGGGGCTGAGATCGACCACGAAGACGTAGAACGGGATCGCAATCGGGGCCTGGATCAGGCAGAGAAACAGCAGGCCCCCGATCAGCATGCCGGGCGCCTGATCGGCGCGGCGCTCATAGATCTGGTCGGCGAGGCAGCGCGTCACCACGCGCACGATGCCGCCGGAGAACACGA
>SBBV01000591.1 GCA_005240015.1 Candidatus Odyssella thessalonicensis
GGCCGAGCGCGTCGGCGGCGCGCCGCCAATACGCGCCGAACGCGGCACGATCGGCATCGAAGCGCCCGGTCGGAACCGGCGCCTCGGCGGCGAAGCCGGTTTCGATCCTCTCGTTCATCGCGCGGGCGACGGCGCCGCGGTCTCGCCGAGGCCGCCGAAGCGCTGGAAGTAGTAGGGCCGCGGCTCGGGCAGCGGGCCGTCGGCGGTTTCGAGCATCGCCATCACGTGCCGCTCGGCGGCGGGGGCGGTGCGGCGGTAGAGGTTGCGGCAGAGCACGCGCGCCGAGGCGCCGGCCCAATCGGGCGAGAGCAGCTCGGCCGGCAGCTCGGGATCGCGCAGGATGATGCGGCGGTATTCGTGGATCAGCAGCACGCGCAGCGCGAAGCAGGTCTCGGGATCGGGATCGCCCGCGCGCTCGAGCGCCTGCCAGATGGGGCGGAAGCGCTCGCTGAAGCGGCGATAGGCGGCGGCGAGCGCCTCCAGGTCCCAGCACGATTGCAGGAGATCGCGCGAACGGTCCGGAGCCGCGGTCATGCGCTCGACACGGTCGGCGACGCCGAGCTTGTCGAGCACGCGCTCGAGCCCGGCGCGGTCGGGATTGGGATGGGCGAAGACGCCGGGCGCGATCGCGCCGAAGCCGAGCCAGCCGAGCTCGCGGCGCAGCTGGAAGCGCGTCTCGCGGTCGAGGCGGGCGCCGCCGAGGCCGGTCAGCACCAGATGCCACTTGCCGTCCCAGGGCGTGGGCCCCGCCGCGTAGATGCGGCGCGGCGGATCGGCCACCAGCGCCTTGTGCCCGAATTCGGTGAGCCCGTAATAGCTGCGCCGGCCGACGCGCGTGACCGCGAACCAGCCCTCGCGCGTGAGCCGCAGCACGCTCGTGCGCACGAGGCGCTCGTTGAGCCCGAGCGGCGATACGAGCCGGATGAGGCTGCCGAGCCAGACGCCGGCGCCGTGCGGTGCGACAGAGTCGCCCCATACCGTGACGAGCAGCGATTTCGCGCGCGGCTTCAAGCGCCGCGGCAGCGCCGCCACGAGTTGGCGGATATGCCGGTTCTCATCCACCGCTGCCAATCCTCGAAAGGGCACGGCGATAATACATCATATTCTTCACCGATTGCCGGAGGGCTGTATCGCAACGGGTCTTCGCCGTCGCAAAACGCCGATTTCTGGCCCTCGCGAAGGGATACGTTTTCTTGCACACTACTCAAAACTATGTAGTATAACCGCGGCGGTCAATGCTGGACTGCGCCTCCGCCCCGCGTGCGGGCGGGGGCGCGCGCCGGCCGTTTTCGGGTAAGATCGCGCATCGCCGGCCCTCGAGAGCCGGACATGGGGAGGAGTTTCGAGGTGGTCCGATGCTGACGATGAGTTCGGCCCTCGACCGCTGCCGTCGTCTTTACGGCGCGCGGCGCGCGATCGTCGACCCCGAAGGAACCCGGACCTGGACCGAGCACCTGGCGCGCGTGGCCCGCGCGGCCGCCGTGTTGCAGCAGCGCGGCGTCAAGAAGGGCGAGCGCTTCGGCATTCTCTCGCGCAATCTCTTCCGCCATTGCGAGCTGCTGCACGCCGGCTACTGGATGGGCGCGGTGCCCGTGCCGGTGAACATCCGGCTTGCGGCTCCCGAGATCGCGTTCATCCTCAAGGACGCCGACGTGAAGGCGCTGGCGGTCGACGAGCCGTTCCTGCCGCTCGTCGAGCACGAGAAGATCGCGCCCTTTGCCAAGAACGCGTTCGCGCTTACGGGCCGGCCGCTTGGCGGCGCGCTGCCCGATTACGAGACGCTGCTGGAAGCCGCGTCGCCGACGCCGCTCGTCGAGAGCAAGGAAGACGACGATGCGATCCTGCTCTACACCGGCGGCACGACCGGGCGCAGCAAGGGCGTGCGGCTCACCCACCGCAACGTCGTCGCGAACGGCATGCAATGCGCGATGGAGATGGGCTTCCGCGGCACCGACACCTATCTCCACATCGCGCCGATGTTCCATTCGGCCGATCTGCTCGGCACCGGCTTCACGCTGCTGGGCGGCGCGCACGCCTATCTGCCGCAGTTCTCGCCGAAGAACGTGATGGCGGCGTTCCAGGACCTGCGCGTCACCTCGACGATGATGGCGCCCACGATGATCATCATGACGCTGCAGGAGCTGAAGCCATCCGACTACGCGATCGATTCGTTCCGCTGGATGCTCTACGGCAGCGCGCCGATGGCGCCCGAGTGGATTGCGAAGACGATCGAGGCGTTCCCCGAGGTCGAGGTGTGCCAGGGCTACGGCCTCACCGAGACTTCGCCGATCCTCACCTATCTCGACTACGAGCAGCACAAGAAGGCGCTCGCCTCGGGCGACCACACGCGATTGAAGGCGGCTGGCCGCCCCGTCGCCGGCGTCGACATGCGCATCCTCGACGACAAGGGCCGCGAGGTGCCGCTCGGCGAGGCGGGCGAGGTGGTCGTGCGCGCGCCCAACGTCACCAAGGGCTATCTCAACCTGCCCGACGCCACCGCGGCGGCGATCAGGAACGGCTGGTTCCACACCGGCGATGTCGGCCGCATGGACGAGGAGGGCTTCATGTATCTCCTCGACCGCAAGAAGGACATGATCATCACCGGCGGCGAGAACGTCTACACGGTCGAGGTCGAGCAGGCGCTGTATCAGCACCCCGACGTCGCCGAATGTGCGGTGGTGGGCGTGCCCGACGAGAAGTATGGCGAGGCGCTGTTCGCCGCGATCGTGCTGCAGCCGGGCAAGTGCGCGACCAAGGAGCAGATCATCGAGCACTGCCGTCAGCGCATCGGCGGCTACAAGGTCCCGCGCCAGATGGTGTTCCTGCCGGCGCTGCCGAAGAGCGCCATGGGCAAGATTTTGAAGACCGAGCTGCGCCAGACCTACAGCGATCCCACGAAGCGGGCGGGGTGACGGCAATGGAACAAGCTCGAACAGGCTTGTCGCCCCCGCGAAAGCGTCGCGAAAGCGGGGACCCATGGCCGAGGCCACGCGAGGGATTGAAAAGCATGCACGGCGGAGACGCAGCGTGGGTCCCCGCTTTCGCGGGGACGACAAGTCGGGAACCGGATTGAACCGAGGAGAAGCAACGTGAAAGACACGCTGAAAGTCGGCGCCGAGCACACCGAGAAGATCGCCATCGACCGCGAGCGCACGATCGCGTTCATGGGCGACGAGCTGCGCGTCTATGCGACGCCGCGCATGTGCCTCGACATCGAGCAGACCTGCCGCCAGCTCCTCCTGAAGCACCACGATGCCGGCGAGGATTCCGTGGGCGCGCGCATCGAGATCGATCACCTCGGCCCGACCTTGGTCGGACAGACAGTCGCGGTGACGGCGAAGGTCGTCGAACTCGCGCTGCCGCGCGCCGTGTTCGAGGTGGTCGTGCAGGACGAGATCGACACGGTCGGCAAGGCGAAGCACATCCGCTTCGTCGTCGACAAGGCGAAGCAGGGCGAGCGCTTGAAGCGGAAGGCCGACAAGGTGAAGGCGGCGAAGGTGGGTTGATCTGCTGCATGACCGTCATCCTGAGCGAAGCGAAGGACCCAGCTTCCGCGCAAAGGGTGTCGGCAGTGGAAGCTAGGTCCTTCGCGCCGCAAGGGCCGCGCTCAGGATGACGGGTTGGGAGTAGGCGATGGCGCAGGCGAAAGGCGAAAAGAAAACCGTCCCCATGTATTGCAATCAGTGCGTGGCCGGGCCCGATTTCTTCAAGGTCGAGGTCGAGAACGGCGTTGCCACGCGCATCGAATCGAACTGGGACATCCGCAACGAGCACCCGGCGGGCGGGCGCGTCTGCGTCAAGGCCTACGGGCTGATTCAGAAGACCTACAATCCCGACCGCATCAAGAGCCCGATGAAGCGGACCAATCCCAAGAAGGGCCGCAACGAGGACCCGGGCTTCGTGCCGATCTCGTGGGACGAGGCGTTCGACATCGTCGGCCAGAAGCTGCGCGAGATCCGCGCCAAGGGCTTGAAGGACGAGCACGGCTTCCCGCGCTTCGCGGTGACGACGGGCGGCGGCGGCACGCCGGTGCAGTATATGGGCTCGTGGCCGGCGTTCCTGGCGGCGTGGGGCCCGGTCGATCAGGGCTTCGGCGCCGGGCAGGGGGTGAAGTGCTACCACTCCGAGCATCTCTACGGCGAATTCTGGCACCGCGCCTTCATCGTCTCGCCCGACACGCCCTACACGAATTTCGTCATCAACTGCGGCGCCAACATCGAGGCCTCGCATGGGGTGCTCGGCATCTGGCGCGAGGCCGATGCGCGCGCGCGGGGCGCCAAGCGCATCCAGGTCGAGCCGCACATGTCGATCACCGGCGCACTCTCGTCCGAGTGGGTGCCGATCAAGCCCAAGACCGACGCCGCGTTCCTGTTCGGCCTTATCCACCGCATCGTCCATGAGCGGAACTGGCGCGAGGTGTGCGACGTGCCGTTCCTGACCGAGCGCACGAACTCGCCCTATCTCGTCGGGCCCAACGGCTGGTTCCTGCGCGATCCCGCCACCGAGAAGCCGCTGATCTGGGACCTCGCCGACGGAACGGCGAAGCCGTTCGACGCCGCGATCAAAGAGCCGGCGATGACCGGCGAGTTCTCGCTCGCCGGTGTCGAGATCGGGCCCGATCACCAGAAGTGGACGCACGAATCGTGCAAGGCGAAGCCGGCGTTCCAGAAGCTGCTCGACCACATGAAGCCCTACACGCCGGACTGGGCGGCTGAGGAATGCGGCGTGCCGGCCGAGACGATCCGGCGCATCGCCGACGAGTATCTCGCACACGCTTGCATCGGCGAGACCATCGACATCGAGGGCCACACGCTGCCGTTCCGCCCGGTCGCGGTGCTGGTGGGGAAGGGCATCGCCAACGGCTGGGGCGCCTATCACTGCTGCTGGTCGCAGAAGATGCTCGCGATCCTGGTCGGCGCGCTCGAAGTGCCGGGCGGCATCTTAGGCACCGCGGTGAAGCTCGTGCGGCCGGCCAATCCGCGCGTGGGCTCGGCGGTCCCGGGGCCCGACGGCTTCATGCGCTACCAGTTCAACCCGACGTCGTCGAACGAGTGGATGCGGAGCCCGCACATCCGCAATGCCTACAAGACGATGGTGCCGCTGGTCTCCGATTCGCCGTGGTCGCCGGCGCTCGGCCCCGCGCATCTGCCGTGGCTGTTCCTCAAGACGCAGCCCAAGAATTTCCCGCGCGTCACGCCGCCCGACATCTGGTTCTGCTATCGCACGAACCCGGCGATCTCGTCGTGGAATGCGCCCGAGGTGGCGAAGCAGCTCGCGAAGTTCCCGTTCATCGTCGCGTTCGCCTACACCGAGGACGAGACCAACCACTTCGCCGACGTGCTGCTGCCCGAATCGACCGATCTCGAATCGCTGCAGCTCATCCGCATCGGCGGCACCAAGTTCAACCAGAATTTCTGGCACCACGAGGGCTGGGCGCTGCGCGCCAAGCCGCTGGAGCCGGTCGGCAACACGCGCGACATGACCGACATCGCGACCGAGCTCGCGCGCCAGGCCGGGATCCTCAAGGAGTATGTCGGCGCCATCAACAAGGGTGCGGCCGGCATGGCGCTCGCCGACAAGAAGGGCTCTTTCGACTATTCGCTCGATCCGTCGGCGCCTCCGACGAGCCCGCAAGTCTGGGATGCCGTCTGCAAAGCGGCATCGCACGAGCTTTCCGCCGGCAGGGAAGTGCACGGCCTCGACTGGTTCCGCGAGCAGGGCTACATGCTGCGCCCGTTTCCGCAGATCGATTGGTATCTCTATCCGGTGATCGAGCAGCAGAACCTGCGCTTCGAGCTGCCCTATCAGGAGCGGCTCACGCGCCACGGCCAGGAGTTGGCGCACCGCTTCAAGGAGGCCGGCATCGATTGGTGGGAGAAGCAGCTTGAGGAATACGAGTTTCTGCCCACCTACGAGCGCTTCCCCGACATCTGGCTCAACTACGCCAAGGAGTATGGCCGCGATCCCGCCGAGTACCCGCTCTGGGCGATGACCGCGCGCTCGTTCCAATACGCGTGGGGCGCCAATGTCGGCATCCCGATGATCAACGAGGTGGCCAACAACATCGCCGGCCACAAGGGCGTCATCGTCAACCGCAAGACCGCGAAGGAAATGGGCATCGCCGAAGGCGACGACGTTGTGATCGAGTCGGTCACCGGCATCACCGAAGGGAAGGCGGTGTTGCGCGAAGGGATTCGCCCCGATTGCGTGCTGATGATCGGCCAGTTCGATCACTGGAAGACGCCGTTCGCGAAGGATCTGAAGCTGCCGAGCTTGAACTCGGTGACCGACATTTCCTTGAAACTCACCGACGGCACCGGCAGCGGCGCCGACCTGATGCGCGCTCGCTGGCCCTGTAGAGCTTCACGCGCATCAGGTCGGCGCCGCTGCCGGTGCCGTCGGTGAGTTTCAAGGAAATGTCGGTCAC
>SBBV01000067.1 GCA_005240015.1 Candidatus Odyssella thessalonicensis
CTGGCGGCGCGCGAAGGCGAGCATCTGACGCGTGAGCTCGGCGCAGCGCTGGGCACCGTGGAGCGCCATCTCGACGCGCTTCGCCGCCTTGTCGGCCGGATCGATCATGCGCCGCAGCCGGTCGAGGTTGCCGAGCACGATCGTCAGCATGTTGTTGAAGTCGTGCGCGACGCCGCCGGTCATGCGGCCCAACGCCTCCATCTTCTGGGCGTGCACGAGCTGCAGCTCGAGGCTCTTCCGGTCGGTCACGTCGAGGAAGGTGCCGAAGACTTCCTTGGGCTTGCCCTCTTCGTCGCGCACGAGCACCGCCTGGTCGATGAAGAAGCGGTACTTGTCGTCCGCGCAGCGCCAGCGGTATTCGCTGGCGAGCACGCCGGTCTCGGGCAGCTGCGCAAACTCCTGCAGCACGCGATTGCGGTCTTCGGGATGGATGCGGCTCGACCAGAGGCCTGGGGTCGTGAGAAACGCTTCGGGGCTGTAGCCGCAAATCGCCTTGACGCTCTCGCTGATGAACAGCGGCGAGCCGCGCTCGCCGCCGACCTCGCCGGCATAGAGCACGAGCGGCAGCGAGCGCACGATCAGCGCCTGGCGCTCCTCGGCGCGGCGCAGCGCCTCCTCGGCATGAAGCTTTTCGGTGCGCACGCGCAGATTTTCTTCGAGCAGGCGGCGCTCGTGCTCGGCCTGGCGCTGCACCTCCTGCGTCTTGGCGAAGAGCTCGGCGAACACCGCGACCTTCGACTTCAGGATCAGCGGATCGACCGGCTTCAGCACGTAGTCGACCGCGCCCATCGCATAGCCGCGCGAGATGTCGCCGGGATCGCGGCTCACCGCGGTCAGGAAGATGATCGGCGTGTGGCGCGAGCGGTGGCGGCCGCGGATCAGCGCCGCGGTGTCGTAGCCGTTCAGGCCGGGCATGAACACGTCGAGCAGCACCACGGCGAAGTCGGCGCGCAGCATCCACTTGAGCGCCTCCTCGCCCGACGTCGCGGCGACGATCTCGCCGAGATCCTCGAGCACCTTCTCGATGGCGAAGAGATTGCGCGGATCGTCGTCGACCACGAGGATGCGCGCCCGCCCCTCTCCGAGCGGCCGGGCATCCGCCGCTGGCGCGACCTCGCTGTTCTTGTCACTCTCGCCGCTCATGCGTCGCGCCCCGTTCCTCCGCCGTGCGCTATGCGCTCACGCGCGCCGGCTCCGCGGCATCGGCCACGGGCGCCATCGCCGCCTCCGTCAGCCGGCTGCGCCGCCCGCGCTCGAGCCAGACGCGGAGCAGCGAGAGCAGCAGGTCGAGGTCGACCGGCTTGGCGACGTAGTCCGAGGCACCGGCGTCGATGCATTTCTGGCGGTCGCCCTTCATCGCCTTCGCCGTCACGGCGATCAGCGGCAGATCGCGGAACTGGTGGTAGCCGCGGATCTCGCGCATCGTCTCGTAGCCGTCCATGTCAGGCATCATGATGTCGACCAGCGCCAGGTCGATGTCGGGCACGCTCTTCAGCATGGCGATGCCGTCGCGCCCGTTCTCGGCGTAGACGACGTTGACCTTGTGCTGCTCGAGCACGCTGGTGAGCGAGAAGATATTGCGGATGTCGTCGTCGATGATGAGGACCTTGTGGCCCTGAAGGGCCGGCTCCTGCTGGCGCAGCCGCTGGATCGACTGGCGGCGATCCTCGGAGAGGTTCACGACCGGCCGGTGCAGGAACATGGCAACCTCGTCCATGATCTCGGCCGGCGTCGCCGCCTGCCGGGCGACCAGCCCCTCCATCACGCGCGCCGCTTGCTCGCCCGGACCGGAAGCACCCTCGGCGAAATAGACGACGACGGGCGGCGCCGCTGCCCCTTCCGATTGCAGGTGATCGAGCAGGCGCGCGGATTCCGCAGCCGACGGCGCGGAATAGAAGCTCGCGACCACGCACTCGAAGCTGGCGCTCGACAGCAGCTCGATCGCTTCGGCGCTGGTGCCAACGGCGCGGATATTGACGTCGTCGCCGGCGATGAACTCGGCCGTCTTCTGGCGCTGCGTCGTATCGGATTCCAGCAGCAGAAGCTGCTTGACCCGCCGGTCGACGAGCGCGCGGGCCCCCTCGAGCGCCGCCGCGATGGCGGCGTGGCTCGCCGGCTTGGCCGTGACCGCGTAGGCGCCGAGATTCCGCGCGCGCCAGATGCCGTCGAGGCCCGAGATCACGTGCACGGGGATGTGCCGCGTGTAGACGTCGTGCTTCAGCATGTCGAGCACGGCCCAGCCGTCGATGTCGGTGAGCCCCAGGTCGAGCATGATGATGTCGGGGCGGAACTTCTTGGCCAGCGCCAGCGTGCTGGCGCCCTCGGTCGTCACGACGCCCTTGAACTCCTTCTCGCGCGCAAGCTCGAGCAGGATGCCGGCGAACTTGGCGTCGTCCTCGACGATGAGCACGGTGCGGTCGCCGAGCTTGATCAGGTCGCGGTCGTCCTTGACCTCGAGCGAGCCGATATAGGCCTGGCCCACATCGGCGCGCTACGTCAACACCGGCGCCGATGTGGGCC
>SBBV01000324.1 GCA_005240015.1 Candidatus Odyssella thessalonicensis
AGCGCTGCCTCAGGTGCGCCGGGATTTCCAGGAGGACGCGGAGAACCGCTGGGTGCTCAAGGAGCTCGAGCGGCTGCGCGCCACGACGCCGATCCGCGTCATGACGGCGCGGCTCGATGCGATCAAGCTCGCGGGCATGTCACCCCCGCACGGAGGAACACGATGATCTGGGCCCGACGGGCGGTCGTGGCAGCGGCCATCCTGCTCTCGTTCGTCACGCTCGCGGGCGCGGCCGAGCGGATCGCCGCGATCGTGAACAAGGAAGTGATCCTGGAGTCCGAAGTCGAGGAAGAGGTGCGCGCCAGGAACGGCAGCGCGCCGCTCGACTACCACTTCCTCGCCGGGTTCACGCTGCCGCTTTCGGCCTTCGACAAGATGACGACGGTGAACTATCCGGCCGGCCACTCGGTGCTCGAAGGCTATATGAGCCTCCGGCCGCAGGATCCGATCTCGCTCAACTACGAAGCGATCATGAAGCAGAAATACGGCGAGCAGCGCACCAACGAGATCCTCGACACCAACATCCACCACGTCATCTGCTACCCGGTGCTCTCGATCCAGCCGCCGCTGCAGCAGCTGCGCGCGATCCGGCCGCTCGCGGTCGACCAGACGCTGACCGAGCTCTGGCATTTCCGCTTGAAAGGCGCGCCCGAGCCGATCTATCGCCGCGCGCTCGGCTACTTCAACCTCGTCAACTCGCCTTCGACGATGGTGAACGCCGACGATCTCTGGAACTTCCGCAAGCAGCACGAAGGGCTTTCGTCCGACGGCGGCGAGTGGGTGAGCCTCCATCGCTATGCCGGCCAGGACGACGAGACCGACGGCGTCGTCCGCACGCGCATCGGCACCAGCGAGGCGCCCTTGCGCAACTACTTCAAGGCCTGGCTCGACTACATGATCGCGGGGAATTGACCATGCTCACCGTCCCAGCGCCCGCACCGCTCGCCGCCCCCAATCCCGCTTCGCTGCGCGCCGCCACCGCGCCGCTCGAGGTCCAGCGCGACGTCGAGCAGTTCCTCTATCGCCAGGCCGAGCTGCTCGACGGCAAGGCGTGGCAGGACTACATCGACCTGTTCGCGCCCGAGGGCGTCTACTGGATGCCGGCGCATCCGCACCAGACCACCGGCGACGGCGAGCCCAGCATCTTCTTCGAGGACCGCAACCTCATGACGATCCGCATGAAGCGGATCCTGCACCCGCGCGCCTGGTCGCAGAAGACGCAATGGGGCACGAGCCACGTGGTCGGCAACGTCGTGCTCGAATCCTTCGACGCCCGCAGCGGCAGCGTCGTCTGCCGCTCGCGCTTCCACATGCTCGAGTTCCGCCGCGACCAGAGCCGGCACTTCGCCGGCTCCTACATCCACCGGCTGGCGAAGGGCGCCGACGGCTATCGCATCGCGCTGCAGCGCGTCGACATGGTCAACGGCGAGGGGCTCTACGAGTACGTGCTGCAGGCCTGGGTGTAGGCGCATTGCGTGAAAATGCACATATCTCGCCGGCCGGCGGCGGTGCGCCCGCGTAGCCGGCGTTTCACCCGCGAAACGGCGGCGCGCCTGGCAAAATAGGGCTTGCCCGCGCCGCACGCCGCTCTAAGGTCGGGCGGTGCGGCCGGACAGCGTGCGGGGGACGCGTTGGAGCTCGTCAATTTTCTCGGAATCCAGCTGCTCAACGCGCTGTGGCTCTCGGCGCTGTTCTTCATGCTCGCGGTCGGGCTTTCGGTCGTCTTCGGCCTGCTCGACGTGCTCAATCTCGCGCACTGCACGCTCTACATGATCGGCGCGTATATCGGCTACACGATCGTGGGCTTGGTCGACTCCTACTGGTTCGCGCTGCTCGTGGCGCCGGTCGCCGTCACCGCCATCGGCGCCGTTCTCTATCTCGTGCTGCTCCGGCGGCTGCGCGGCAATCATCTCGTCCAGGCGCTGGTCACCTTCGGCCTGCTCTTCGTCGGCTACGACGCGGCGCGCATGATCTGGGGCGTCGAGCAGTTCAAGATCGCCGAGCCGACCTTGCTCACCGAGAGCTTTCCCATCTTCGGCCAGAAGTATCCGTTCTACCGCCTGTTCGTGTTCGGCGTCGGCTTGGCCACCGCGCTGGCGCTCTATCTCGGCCTCGACCGCACGCGCCTCGGCGCCATCGTGCGCGCCGGTGTCGACGATCGCGAGACCGCGGCGATCCTCGGCATCAACATCGACCGCGCGTTCTTCATCGTCTTCTGCATCGGCACGGCGCTCGCCGGCTTCGCCGGCGTGCTGGCGGCGCCGATCCGCACGATCGAGCCCGGCATGGACGTCGAGATCCTGATCCCCGCGCTCATCGTCGTCGTGATCGGCGGCCCCGGCAGCTTGAAGGGCGCGGTGCTGGGCGCCTTCATCATCGCCACGGCGGAGACCTTCGGCCCCGTGATCCTGCCCGAGTTCTCGTCGTTCATCATGTATGCGGTGATGGCCGGGGTGCTGCTGGTGCGACCGCAGGGCCTGCTTCCGGTGCGGCCGGCGCATTGATGCCCGCGCGCGATCCGCTCTCGCTGGCCACGGTCGTGCTGCTGTTCGGCGGCGCGCTGGCGGCGGCGCTGTTCGTCGACGCCTACCGCCTCACCATCGTCATCGAGATCGCGATCCTCGTGATCTTCGTGCTCAGCATCGACTTCCTCGTCGGCTATTCCGGGCTCGTGACCTTCGGCCATGCCGGCTTCATGGGCGTCGGCGCCTACGCGCTCGCCTATCTCAGCCACTTCCTCGGCTGGCCGGTCGGCGTCGCGATGCTGGCCGGCGTGGCGCTCGGCGCCGTATCCGGCATCGTGATCGGCGCGCTGGTGACCCGCGTCTCGGGCGTCTTCTTCATCATGGTGACGCTCGCGGTCAGCATGATGTTCTGGGCCTGGGCCTCGAAGGCGCGGAAATTCGGCGCCGACGACGGCCTCGGCGGCATGAAGCGCCTCGACCTCACCGCGATCGGCATCGACCTCAACAGCGACCGCGTCTTCGCCGTGGCGTGCATCGTGCTCGCGGTGCTCACCTACGTCTTCTTCCTCTGGCTCGTGCGCTCGCCGTTCGGGCAGACCTTGAAGGCGATCAAGCAGAACGAGAACCGCGCGCGCGCCCAGGGCTGCCCGGTCCAGCATTACAAGGTGGCCGCGTTCGCGGTCGCCGGCGCGGTCGCGGCGTTCGCGGGCGAGCTGCACCTCCAGAACACGCGCTTCGTGCATCCCGAGGTGGCGCACTGGATCCGCTCGGGCGAAGGGCTCATCGTCGTCATCGTCGGCGGCGCCGGCACGCTCGCCGGGCCGGTGATCGGCGGCTTCCTGTTCGTGCTGTTCCATCGCGTCGTCGAGAGCTTCACCGCGCATTGGCAGATCTGGATGGGGCTCATGTTCGTCGCCATCGTGCTCGCCGCGCCCGACGGCCTCTATGGCCGGCTCCAGAGCCTGCTCGGCGCGCGGCGCGCCGCGCCGGAGCGCAGAGCGGCCGATGCTTGAGATCGCCAATCTCCGGAAGTCCTTCGGCTCGCTGCTCGTCACCGACGACGTGTCGCTGAGCGTAGCCGCCGGCGCGCGCGAGGCGGTGATCGGTCCCAACGGCGCGGGCAAGACGACGCTGTTCAATCTCCTCTCCGGCGAGCTTCGCCCCGACGCCGGCACGATCCGGCTCGCCGGCCGCGACATCACGCGGCTTCCGCCCGACCGGCGCGTGATGGCCGGCCTCGCGCGGAGCTTCCAGCGCAACAACCTCTTCCTCGGCATGACCGTGGTCGAATCGCTGGCCACGGCGGCGAGCGCGAGCGCGATCTCGAGCTGGCGCTGGCTGCCGTAGGAGAGGTGGCGCGCGGGCGTGCCGAGCCGGTCGGCAAGCCCGACCTGCTCGGCCAGGCGCGCGGCCCGCTCGTGCACCGAAGCGGCGCGCTGAAAGCTGCGCCAGAACACGCGGCTTTCGCCGGTGCGCAGCGCCACCGCCGTGGCCAGCGATTCGACCACGGTCATGCCGAGGAAGAGGTTGTTGCGCTGGAAGCTCCGCGCGAGGCCGGCCATCACGCGCCGG
>SBBV01000185.1 GCA_005240015.1 Candidatus Odyssella thessalonicensis
ACGACGCGGCCGGCGCTGGGACGGTTGCTGCCGGTGATCATCTCGAACAAGGTCGTCTTGCCGGCGCCGTTCGGGCCCATCACGCCGATGATGCTCGAGGCCGGGACCACGAGATCGGCCGCGAGCGAGAACGTCACCTGCCGCCGCGGCCAGCCGCGCGCATATTCCTTCCTGAGCTTCTCGAGGCGCAGCAGCGGCTCGGCCATGGCGCTCACGCTCCCAAGAGGCGCCAGCGCAACGCGGGATCGTCGCGCAACGCGGCGGCCGGGCCGCTCCAGGCGGTGCGGCCGAGATCGAGCACATAGACGCGGTCGGCGATGCCAAGCGCGGTCTCGGCGTTCTGCTCGACGATCAGCGAAGCGACGCCCTCGGCCTTCAAGCGCGCGATCGTTGCCAGCACCTTGTCGACGATCATCGGCGCCAGGCCCTGGCTCGGCTCGTCGAACAGCACGAGGCCGGGCGCGCCCAGGAGAGAGCGCGCGATCGCGACCATCTGCATCTCGCCGCCCGAGAGATTCTCGGCGTCGCGCGCCATCAGGTATTCGAGTGCTGTGAAGATCTCGAATACCTCCTTCATCGTCCATGACCGGAAGCGGGTGCGCTTCATCGCGATCGCGAGATTGCGCGCGACGGTGAGCGTCGGGCAGATGCGGCGGTCGTCGGGCACCCAGCCGATGCCGGCGCGCGCGATCTCGTGCGTCGGCGCCTCGCTGATGTCGCGCCCGTCGAAGCGGATCTGGCCGCGGCGCGGGCGCGTCAGGCCCAGCACCGAGCGGATCGTCGTCGTCTTGCCCGCGCCGTTGGGGCCGAGCAGCGCCACGACCTCGCCCGGCGCCACGGTCAACGAGACGCCGAACAGCGCCTGGGTCTCGCCGTAGTAGGTGTCGATGCCGGCGACCTCGAGGATCATGCGAGCTTCCCGAGGTTGGAGGCGCGCACCCAGGGATTGGCGCGCAGCTCGTCCGGCGTGCCACGCGCGATCACCTGGCCCCAATGGATCACCGAGATGCGGTCGGCGAGGCCGAACAGGAACGCCATGTCGTGCTCGATCACGACCATGGTGACGGCGCCTTTCAAGCTGCGCACCAGGTCGGCGAGGCGCGCGGTGGCCTCGGCGCCCAAGCCGGACGTGGGCTCGTCGAGAAAGAGCGCGCGCGGCGCGGCGGCCAGCGCCACGCCGATCTCGAGCGCGCGCCGGTCGCCATAAGACAGGTTCTTCGCGACGACATCGGCTTTCCCACCGAGGCCGACACGCTCCAGCACCGCATCCGCCGCCGCGCGCAGTGCCGGATCCGCTGCCGCATCGTGCGCCACATCGAAACCGCGCGCCCGCATCGCCGGCAGCGCCAGCGCGACATTCTCGCGCGCGGTGAAGTCGTTGAAGAGGTTCATGAGCTGGAACGAGCGTGCGACTCCCTTGCGCGCGATCACGTGCGGCGGCAGTCCCGTGATGTCCTCGCCGGCGAAGACCACGCGCCCGCGCGTGGGCCGATAGCGCCCGGTCAAGACGTTGAAGCACGTGGTCTTGCCGGCGCCGTTGGGGCCCATGATACCGGCGAGCTCGCCCTCCTCCACGGCGAGCGAGATGTCTTCGAGCACCACGCGGTGGCCGAAGCGCATGTGCAGGCTCTCCGCTTCGAACAGGGTCATGTCAGCGCCTCAGGATCGCGAGCAGGCCCGCGCGCGCGGCCGCGCGCGGGCGGAATTTGCCGGCGCGGAGATCCTGCCAGAGGCCGGCGATGCCTTCCGGCCGGAACAGCACGATGAGCATGAACAGAAGCCCGAACCAGAGCATCCAGCTCGTCGTGAGCGCGCCGAGGACGTCGCGCGCGAGGAAGAAGGCGGCGGCGCCGATCACCGGGCCCCAGAAGCTCACGAACCCGCCGCCCACCAACGTCATCATCACGACGTAGCCGGAGTAGTGGAGGCTCATCACGTCGGGATAGGCCGAGGTCTGCGCCATCGCGAAAAGGCCGCCGCAGAGACCGGCGAGCGCCGCCGACAGCGTGAACGACGAGAACTTGTAGAGCCATACATTGTAGCCGACGAAGGTGGCGCGGGTTTCGTTCTGCTTGATCGCCTGCAGCACGCGGCCATAGGGCGAGTGCACGAGGCGCCAGAGCGCCACGACGAGGAGCGCGAACAGCGCGAAGACGAAGTAGTAAAGCGCGGTGTTGCCGGCGAGATCGAACGCGACGAAGCCGAGATCGACCGGCAGGCGCGCGATCTTCAAGAGCCCGTCCTCGCCGCCGGTGACCGCATGCGCCTTGATCGCGACGAACCAGAACACCTGGCCGAACGCGATCGTCATGAGCGCGTAGTAGATGCCGCGCCGGTGCGAGATAAATGCCGCGACAACCGCGCCGGCAACGGCGGCCGCAACGATCGCCGCGGCAAGGCAGAGCCAGAGATTGGCCGCGAGGTTGAACTGCGCGAGCCCGAAGGCGTAGGCGCCGATGCCGAAATAGGCGCCGTGCCCGAACGAGGGGAGGCCGGTATAGCCGAGCAGCAGGTTGAACGAGAGCGCGTAGAGCGCCCAGATCAGGATCTCGACGCCGAGATAGGGATAGAGCCCGACCGCGCCGATCCAGAGCGGCAGGCTCGCGAACAGCGCGAAGGCGAAGGCCATCGCGGGCGTGACGAGCGGCGCTTTCGGCGCGGTGGGGCCCATCACGCCTCCAGCACGCTTTTCTTGCCGAACAGGCCGCGCGCGCGGAAGGTCACGACGCCGATCAGCAAGAGGTACATCGAGAGCAGCGACCATTCCGAGGCGTAGGCGCCGGTGAGGCCCACGACGAGACCCACCGCGATGCCGGCGATGACGGCGCCCCAGAAGCTGCCGACCCCGCCCAAGACGATCACGAGGAATGCGGGCACCACCGCATCGACGCCGACATGCGGGCGGATGCCCCAGATCGGCGCCATGATGATGCCGGCAATCGCCGCAAGGGCCGTGCCGAGCGCGAA
>SBBV01000456.1 GCA_005240015.1 Candidatus Odyssella thessalonicensis
CCGAGGTCACCGGAAACGCCTCGCGGAATTCCGGCGTCGTGCGCTGGGCGATCGCTTGCAGCGCCGCTCGGTCGTTGCGCGCGATCGCCTCGCGCGCCATCAGCTCGATCGAATTCTGCCAGAGATCGGCGAATTCGATGCGCTGGAACGCCGCCTTCGCCGCGTCCCAGTTGCCGGTGGCGAGCGTCGCGGCGATGAGATAGTTGCGGTCGGCCGGTGCCAGCTTGCCGGCCGCGTCGAGCGCCTCGAGGCGCGCGAGCGCGCTCGCCGCCCTGCCCTGGCTAAGCTCGAGCGAGATCAGCATGCGTGCGAAGCCGACATCGTCGCGCGCGCGGTCCGCATAGGGCTCGAGGATCTCGAGCGCCAGCGCCGGGCGCTCGCGGCGCACGAAGAGCTCGGCGAAGGTCACGGCGGTTTCCACCTGTAGCACGCGCTTGATGCCTTCCTGCGCGGCAGCCAGCGCCTCATCGGTGCGCCCCGCGTCGAGCGCGAGGTTCACGCGGAGCTCGTCGGCCGCGACGCGCACGGCGCGCGGATGGCGCTCGACCAGCAGCGCCAGCACCTTCAGCGCGCCGTCGCGATCGCCGCGCGCCGCCTTCAGCATCGCCAAGGTCATGTAGTCGTCGGCCGGCGCCACGTTCTCGAGCACCAGCCGCTCGAGCATCGCCGCCCACGGCTCGTAGAGCCCGGCCGCGCGGTAGACGCGCGCCAGCTCCACGCGCTGCTCGGTGGCCGGCGCCAGCTTCTCGAGGCGCTCCAGGCTGAGCCGATAGAGCGCCACCTTGCCGGTGTCGCGGTAGAATCCCGAGAGCATCCTGAGCGCGATCACGTCGCCTTCATGGGCCTGCATGTAGCGCTCGATCAGCGCGATCGCGCGGTCGACGTCGCCGAGCCGGAGATAAGTCTGTGTCGCATAGTGCACGTTGGTGGCGGTGAGCTCGCCATGGCGCAGCTCGTTCTCGAGGATGCGGCGGGCCTCGTCGAGGCGGCCGCTGCGGTAGTACATGGTCGCAAGCTCGCCGCCGCGCGGCACGATGTAGGTGCCGACCGCCATCCCGCCCGCCACCAGGGCCAACGTTGCGAGATAGTGGTTCGCCTTCATTGCGTGTCGACCACGCGCCGGACGACGACCTCGACGCCGTGCACGCCGTCGAGGGGAACGGTGAATTCCAGCCGGCCGGCGGCATCGGCGATGGCCGTGAACTGGCGCTTCTCGGTGCCGTCGGTGGCTTCGACGGTGTAGCGGCCGGGCGCCGGCGCCTTCCACGCGAATTCGCCGGTACCGAAACCCTGGGCGCGGAACCGCCAGCCTTCACCTTCGTGCTTCAGCGCTTCGACCGGCCAGCGTGCCGAGATGAGATAGGCGACCTCGGCGTCGGGCTCGCGATCGGGGCGCTCATCGGCCCTGAGCGCCACCACCGGCTTCTCGACGGCCGGATCGAGCGCCACGTAGAGGCTGCCCTGATGATGGCGCTGGCCAATGACGCCCTCCGAGCGCGCGAAGTCGACGCTCTTCAAGCTCGCGCGGTCGAAGCGCACGGTCTGGAGGCCGTCGCGGTTCTCGATGCGCCAGCGCTCCTCGCCGATCGCCACGATGCGCGCCGCGTAGAAGCCGTCGACGATGGCGGCGTAGCGGCTGGTCGTGATCGGCGCGATCTCCTGCGTACGCACGAAGTCGAGCACGTAACGCAGCGAGTTGAGGCTGTCTTCGCGCTCGACGATGTAGAAGTGGTAGTAGACGTTGATCGGCTTGACGCGGATCGGCGTCTCGGCGTTCCCGAGCGTCTCGACGAGATTGCGGTAGCCATAGAATCTCGCGCGCCAATTGTCGGTGTAGATGTTCTCGTTGCCGCCGGAGCTGTAGACCTGCCAGAAGCGGCCGACGCGGATGCCGAGTGGCGACAGCTGCGCGTAGCTGCGATAGACGCCGTCCATGCGCGGATCGCCGCCGTTGATGTTGCGCACGCCGGCCTGAGCCGTCAGTTCCAGCACGCGCTCGAACGGCGAGGTGTCGCCCGACCACTGCATGATCGCGACGCGCTTGCCGGGCGGCAACAATTCGGAAAGCACTTTCAGCGAGCCGCCGATCTCGAGATTGATATCGAACGGCTTCACCGCATAGCTGCGCGGCCGCTGATACTGCTTGCTCATCTCCTCGCCCGTGGGCGGCGGGCCCTGCTGCTCGGCCGCGCCCTCCGGCCGCCACACCGAATCGCCCTGCGTATGGCCCGGCCGCGGCGGATAGAGCTTCAGGAACGGCGCCTCGCGGCGCGGATCGGGGTTGCGGAAGAAGCCCCAGGCGAAGGGATGGCTGTGGGTGTGCGAGCCCACTTCGACGTGCGGAAGCTCGAACATCTTCTTCGCGAGCTTGCGGGCCGAATCGTCGCCGTACCAGGCGAGCTCGAGATCGGCGGTGACCGGGCCCAGGGTGACGGGAAGATCGGGGTATTTGAGCTGAACTTGCTCGTAATGAACCTCCGCGGATGTCTTCTGCTTGCCGCGGTAGCCCTCGGCCGAGCTGATGTTGTGCCAGGCGTCGCCGTCGACATGGCTGTAGTAGATGCGGCGTCCGGCCAGCGTGGTGGTGTCGAGCTTGGGCACGTCGTCGGTGTGGAAGGCGACGCGGAAGAACTCGAACGGATTGATGTACCAGGACCACTGGTCGACCGGCAGCGCGCCGGCATAGTCTTCGCTCGCGTATCCGCCGGCGAGGCTCGTCACGATCAGCTGGTCGGTCTCGCCGCGGCCGACGCGGCGCACCGAGAGATGCGAGCGCGCCTTCCCGGGAATGAGGCTGACGCGGTGATAGGGCGCGAAAATCGGCGGGAACGGGCGCTCGAATCCGACCATCGTCGGATCGCTGGCGTGAAGGCGCGCTGTGTAGGTGAGCTGCACCCACTCGCGCTCCCAGCGCAGCCCGAGCCGCGCCAGCACGCGGTCGAACAGCTTGCGGCCGACCACGCCCTCGAGCTGGCCGGGGTCGACGCCCATGTGATCGAGCACGACGAGCTTCTTGCCCTGCTCCATCTGCGCGTCGAGCCAGGCGAGATAAGCCTGCGAGTCCTTGAAGGCCACATAGGAGAACCAGGTGACGATGCCGCGCGCATCGCGCATGACTTCGTCGCTCGGCAGCCCGTGCTTCACGTCGTGGGGAACGAGCACGAGCCCAAGATGATTGAGCGGCATCTCGGCGAGCCGGTGCAGCCGCGAGCGGCGCAGCGTGACTTCATCCGCACTGTTGAAGAGGCCAACCACCACGCGCCGCACGGCGGTTTCGGCCGCCGCCTCGCCCGCGGCGAGCACCGCCGCGGTGAGAAGCACCAGGCCGGAAACTGCGCGGCGCCATGCACTCACTTATCTGGCTCCTTCAAGACGCGGTCGAGATCCTTGATCGAGACGTAGGGGATGAACCCGTTCTTGCGCTGCTCGGCGTAGATGCGGGCGACGCCGGCGGTGTCGGCCGGAATCCAGTAGTCGAGCGTGTAGATCTTGAGCTTCGGCTGGCGGTTCTTGGCCGCTTTCAGCCATTCGACCTGCTTCCTGTAGGTCTCGGGCTCGGTCAGGCGATAGGTCTTCTTCTCGAAATCGATCTCGGTGAACACGGATTCACCGAGCACGGCATCGATGTGCCCGTCGACCACCGGCAGAATTTCGTAGGCACGGTTGAGCATGATGTAGATGCGCGGATAGTGCCGCCGGATCGCGCGCACGAGATTGGCGGCAGCCTCGGTCATGCCCTTGAAGCGCACCGGATCGCGGCGCTCGAGGTCGGGCGGATTGTCGAGCGTGTCGATGAAGATCCCCTGGAAGCCCTTGTGCAGGATGCGCGGGATCAGCTCCTCGATCACGCGCTTGGTCCAGCGCGGGTCGCGCACGTCGACGAAGCGACTGTCGGGCCAATTCGGATTCTTCTCGTAAAGAATCCCTTGCTTCTCGACCTCCGTGTAGTAGTCGCGGTACTTCTCGACTTCGCCCAGGCTGATATAGCCGATCACCGTCTTCTTCTGCTCGAGCAGCGGACGAATCGGCGGATGATGGACGCTGTCGAGGACGATGAGGCGGTAGTCGCGGAATTCTTCGATGGCCGGCTTCTCGGAATAGACGACGACCCAGCGCTCGGTGTCGGCCGCGGCCGA
>SBBV01000293.1 GCA_005240015.1 Candidatus Odyssella thessalonicensis
CGCGCACAGCCAGCGGGCAGGGTGTTCCGCGTCGGCATCCTCGTCAACACGACGGTCGAACGCGCGCTGCCGTTTCTGCAGCCGTTCAGGGACGAGCTGCGGCGCCTTGGCTACGTCGAGGGCCGCGATATCGTCTTGGAGTTTGCGCAAGCCTGGGGGAGGCGCGAGCAATATCACGCCGTCGCGGCCGACCTCGTACGCCGGAAGGTCGACGTCATCTACCTGGCTGGGAGCGAGTTCGCCGTCGCTGCCAAGAAAGCCACGCGCGAAATCCCCATCGTCGTCCTGGGCGGCGATCTGGTCGAACAGGGCTTGATTGCAAGCTTCGCGCGGCCCGGCGGCAACGTGACCGGCATCGACACGGCCGGGTCCAACCTGATTGTCAAGAACCTCGAGTGGCTGAAGCGGATCGCGCCCGCGTTCTCGCGAGCGGCGACGCTCGGCATGCGCGACCATCCCTTGTACCTTCGATCGGTCGCCGGGGCCAAGTCGGCCGCTGGCAAACTGGGCGTTTCGCTCGAGGATTTTTGGATCAATCGGCTCGACGAGATCGAGGGTGTTTTCGCCGAGATGGCGCGAAAACGCATAGAAGCCGTTTCGGTATCGGCGCACCCGATCTTCCTCTCGGCAGCGCCGCGCCTGGCGCAGGCGGCGCTGCGTCACCGGATCGCCGCCGCGTTCGAAGATCCCTCGGGTTCCGCGGCCGGCGGCCTGCTCTCTTACGATCCCGACATTGGGAACCTGATGCGGCGCGCGGCCGGCTACGTCGACAAAATCCTGAAAGGCGCCAAGCCGGCCGATCTGCCCGTGGAATTCGCAACCCACTTCAAGCTGACGATCAACCTCAAGACTGCGAAGGCGCTCGGGATCGAAATTCCCGAGACGATCCTCAACCTCGCCGATCGGGTGATCGAATGAAGCGCCGCGATCTCATCACCCTCATTGGCGGCGCGGCGGCCGCTTGGCCGGCCTTCGCTCGGGCGCAGATGCAGGGCGCTAAGCACCGCGTCGGCATTCTGACCGGCGGTTCGGTGGCGGCGAGCGCCCCCTTGTTCGCCGCGTTCCGGCAGCGCATGGAGGAAGCGGGATATGTCGAGGGACGGAACCTCGTCCTCGCGACGCGCAGCGCCGCGGGCCGTTTCGATCGCTTGCCGGTGTTGGTCCACGAGTTGCTGCGCGAAAGTCCCCACGTGCTGCTCGTGGCCACGACGCCGGCCAGCCTCGCCGCGAAGGCTGCGACGACATCGATCCCGATCGTTTTCGTCGCCGTGGCCGATCCCATCGGCGTCGGCCTGGTCGACAATCTGGCCCGACCCAGGGGAAACATCACCGGCGTCACCAACATCAACGCCGAGCTCACTGGCAAGCGGCTCGAACTGCTGAAGCAGATCATGCCGGCCGCCGCGCGCATCGCAGTGCTCGTCAATCCGGACGACGCCAACGCAGAGCTCCAGATGCGGCAGGCCCATGCCGCCGCGAAAGAGCTGGGCTTCCGCCTCGATCCGGTGGTGCACCTGCGCGGCGCGGGCGATCTCGCCCGCGCGTTCGAACTGGCTGAGCGAGCGGGCGCGGCCGCCGCGCTGCGCATGGTGGATCCCACCAACACGCTGCTGCGCGCCGAGACCGTGGCGCTGGCGGCAAAGCATCGGCTGCCGGTCATGTATGCGTTCCGCGAGGATGTCGCGGCCGGCGGGCTGATCGCCTATGGGACCGATCTTCGTGCGCAATTCCGCCAGGCCGCGGAGCTGGTCGACAAGGTTCTGCGGGGGGCCAAGCCCGCCGACCTGCCCGTCGAGCAGCCGACCCGGATCGAGCTGGCGATCAACGTCAAGGCCGCGAAGGCGCTCGGCCTCACGATTCCACCCGCGCTGCTCGCGCGCGCCGACGAGGTCATCGAATGATCGGGCGGCGCGTGTTCGTCATCGGCCTCGGGGCCGGCGCCGCCGCGTCGCCCTGGCATGTGCTGGCGCAGCAGGCGGGAAGGGTCTACCGCGTCGGCTTTCTCGGCATCGCCGCGCGCGAGGACCGCGTTTACCCGGCCTTCTTCCGCGCGCTGCGCGAGCATGGGTTTGTCGAAGCGCGGAACCTCGTCGTCGAGCTGCGCACTTCCGAGGGGCGCGAGGACCGGCATGCCGCCTTCGCCGCCGAGATCGTCGCGATGAAGCCTGACGTCATCGTCGCGGTGGGCTCGGCGGCGACGATCGCCGCGCGGCGGCTCACGCGCACCATTCCGATCGTCATGGCCGCCGTGCCCAATCCCGAGCGATTGGGCCTCGTCGAGAGCCTCGCGCGCCCGGGCGGCAACGTGACCGGGTTTTCCTCGACGCTCCTCGACGTGAGCGGCAAGCTCTTCGAAATGAGCCGTGAGATCATGCCCGAGCGGAGGCGCGTGGGCACGTTCTGGAACTCAAGCAGTCCGGGCTCCGTGGCTGCGCATAGGCGCGGACCGCCGCCGGGATTCGTCGCTATCTCGTTCGAGGTGCGCAGCGAGGCCGACATCGAGCCGGCCTTCGCCTATCTGGTCGCAGAGCGGGCGGAGCTGTTGATCCCGCATCCCACGGTGAGAATCTACCGCGATCGCATCCTGGCGCTCGCGGCCAACCATCGCCTGCCGGTGATCTTCATGTTTCGCGAGTGGGCCGAGGCCGGCGCGATCTTCAGCTACGGCCCGGACCTGCGCGACAATTTCCGCCAGGTGGCGCTCTATGTCGTGAAGATCCTGAACGGCGCCGACCCGGCCGCGCTGCCGGTGCAGCAGCCAACGAAGTTCGAGCTCGTGATCAACCTCAAGACGGCGCAGGCGCTCGGCATCACGATCCCGCCCGCGCTGCTCGTCCGCGCCGACGAGGTGATCGAATGAGCGCCGGTGATCGAATGAGGCGGCGCGATCTCCTGGCGCTCGTCGGCGCTGCGGCTGCTGTGTGGCCCCTGGCGGTGCGCGCGCAACAGCCGGGGCGAACCTATCGCCTCGGCTATCTCGGCATTGCGCCGCGCGACGATCCGGACGCTCGGCCGATCTACGACGCCATATTCCACACGCTGCGCGATCACGGCTTCGTCGAAGGGCGGAATCTCGTCGTGGAGTTCCGCGCGTCCGGCGGTTGGGAGGAGCGTTTTGCCGGTTTCGCCGCCGAACTTGCGGCCATGAAGGTCGATGCGATCGCCACTGTGGGCTCGGCCGCGACGCTCGCGGCCATGCGGGCGACGCAGACGATCCCGATCGTCTTCGTCGCCGTGCCAAACCCCGAACGCCTCGGCGTGGTGACGAGCCTGGCGCGCCCCGGCGGCAACGCCACCGGGTTTTCGAGCGTGCTCGCCGACACCGGGCCAAAGATGCTCGAGATCATGAAGGAGGCGATCCCTGCCCGGCGGCGCGTCGCCTACATGGCGAATCCGAACAATCCAGGCTCTGCCGCGCTGCTGCTGAATTGGCCCACCCAGGCCGAGAGCCTCGGTTTCGTGCCGCTCTCGGCCGTGATTCGCAGCGCCGCCGAATTGGAGCCAGCGTTCGAGCGCCTGATGGAGGAACGAGCCGAGGTTCTCTATCCAGCGCCGGTGTTCTGGGCCCTGCGCGAGCCGATCCTCGCCTTCGCGGCCAAACACCGGCTGCCGGTTGTGTTCTCCTTTCGGGAATGGGTTCGGCATGGCGCTCTGCTGTCCTATGGGCCCGACTTGCGGGACAATTATCGCCAGGTTGCCGGGTACGTCGCGAAAATCCTGAACGGCGCGAATCCCGCCGAGCTCCCGGTGCAGCAGCCGACCAAGCTCGAGCTGGTCATCAACATGAAGACCGCCAAGGCGCTCGGCATCACGATCCCGCCCTCGGTGCTCCTCCGCGCCGACGAGGTGATCGAATGATCAGCCGTGATCGAATGCGGCGGCGCGGAGGAGCACCGAGGGCGGGATCGTGATGCCGAGC
>SBBV01000040.1 GCA_005240015.1 Candidatus Odyssella thessalonicensis
ATCGTGACCTGCGCCTCCATGCCCATCGCCATGCGCGCGGCGTTGGTGCCCGAGACGCCGCCGCCCACGACGACGACCTTCGCGGAGGCGACGCCGGGCACGCCGCCGCGCGCATGGCGATGGGCATGGAGGCGCAGGTCACGATCCTCGACAAGAAGCACGAGCGCCTGGCCGCGCTCGATCTCCAGTTCGGCGGCCAGCTCAACACGATCTTCTCGACCGTCGATGCGCTCGAAACCTACATCCCGCAGGCCGACCTCGTCGTGGGCGCGGTGCTGGTGCCCGGCGCCGCCGCGCCGAAGCTGATCACGCGCGACTTCGTGCGCCGCATGCGCCCGGGCTCGTGCATCGTCGACATCGCGATCGACCAGGGCGGCTGCGCCGAGACCAGCCGGCCGACCACGCATGCCAAGCCCACCTATGTCGAGGAGGGCGTCGTGCATTATTGCGTGACCAACATGCCGGGCGCGGTGCCGCGCACCTCGGCGGCGGCGCTCAACAATGCGACGCTCCCCTTCGTGCTCGCCATCGCCGGCAAGGGGGCGAAGCGCGCGATGATGGACGATCCGCACCTGCTCGCCGGCTTGAACGTGCACAAGGGCCGCATCACGTTCGACGCGGTGGCGCGGGATCTGGGCTACGACTACCGGCCCGCCAAGGAAGCGCTCGCGGCATGATCCGCCTTCGCCAAGGCTTCGGCGGGCAAGTCCGCCCACTCGTCGGCCGTAGCCGGCAGAGCGAAGGCCGATGAATCTCGACAGAATCCCGGTCGGGCGCAATCCGCCCTGGGACGTCAACGCCATCATCGAGATTCCGTTGGGCGGCGCGCCGGTGAAGTACGAGCTCGACAAGGCCTCGGGTGCCCTCTTCGTCGACCGCTTCCTCCACACCGCGATGGTGTACCCGGCCAATTACGGCTTCATCCCGCACACGCTGGCCGACGACGGCGACCCGCTCGACATTCTCGTGATCGGCCCGGTGCCGGTGGCGGTGGGCGCCGTCGTGCGCTCGCGCCCGATCGGCGTGCTCATCATGCAGGACGACAAGGGCAACGACGACAAGATCCTCGCCGTGCCGACCGACGACCTCCATCCCTACTATTCCGCCGTTTCCTCGTATCGATCGCTGCCGCAGATCTTCCTCGACCAGCTCGGCCATTTCTTCACCCACTACAAGGACCTCGAGAAGGGCAAATGGGCCAAGGTCCAGCGCTGGGCCGAGGCCGGCGAGGCCGCCGAGATCATCGCGCGCGCGATCAAGCAGGGCGCTTCAAAATCGTGAGGCCGCCATGGCCAGGCTCGAGCTCCACATCGGCGATATCACCAAGCTGGCGGTCGATGCGATCGTCAACGCCGCGAACGAGGCGCTGCGCGGCGGCGGCGGCGTCGACGGCGCCATCCACCGCGCGGCCGGCCCCGAGCTGCTCAAGGAATGCATCGCGATTGGCGGCTGCCCCACCGGCGAGGCGCGCATCACGGGGGGCTATCGCCTGCCGGCCAGGCACGTGATCCATACCGTGGGACCGGTCTGGCGCGGCGGCGGCGCCGGCGAGGAGGCGCTGCTCGCCTCGTGCTATCGCACCTCGCTGCGCCTTGCCGCCGAGCACGGGGTCACCAGCATCGCGTTCCCCGCGATCTCGACCGGCGTCTACGGCTTCCCGCCCGAGCGCGCCGCGCCGATCGCGGTCGCCGCCGTGCGCGCGCACGCCTACCCGCAACTGCGCCGCGTCATCTTCTGCTGCTTCAACGACGCCGCCGCGGCGCACTATCGCCCGCTGCTCGCCAAATGAACCGCGAAGCGGTTCTGTCCCAGAGCCCAGGGTTGCCGCGCAGCGGCTACCCTGGGTAACGCGGCCTCCATGCATCAACCCCGAAGGGGTTGTGCCCACGACCTTGGCGACAGACACAACCCCTTCGGGGTTGAAAATCGATTGCCGCGCCGATTCCCAGGGTAGCGGCTTCGCCGCAACCCTGGGCTCTGGTCCGGAACCGCTTCGCGGTTCTTTCCGGCAACGACCGACGGAACCGTCCGTTGGTTTCATGTCTGCCTACCGCTTGCGCTAAATCAATGCGGCGACACGATACGGCACCAGCCGCTGACCTCGGGATGCTTCCGCCACATGTCCGTCCGCAATCTCGATGCGCTGTTCCAGCCGAAAAGCGTGGCTCTCATCGGCGCCACCGAGCGGCCGGGCTCGATCGGCGCCGCGGTGACGAGGAACGCGCTCTCGGGCGGCTTCGCCGGGCCGGTGCATCTCGTCAACGTGAAGGGCGGCACGATCCTGGGGCGCAAGGCCGTGCGCCGCGTGCGCGACCTTCCCGCGCCTGCCGACCTCGCCATCATCGCGACGCCGCCCGACACGGTGGCGCCGCTGATCGGCGAGCTCGGCCGCGCCGGCACGCGCGCCGCCGTTGTGATCACGGCCGGCTTCGGCGAAGGCGGCGACCGCGAGCAGCACGCCGAGGGCGCACGGCGCCGGCAAGCGGTGCTCGACGCCGCGAAGCCGCATCTCCTGCGCGTGGTCGGGCCCAATTGCGTGGGCTTCCTGGCGCCGCGCCTCGGCTTGAATGCGAGCTTCGCGCCGGCCTCGCCGCCGGCCGGCAAGATCGCGTTCGTCGGGCAGTCGGGCGCGGTGCTCGTCGCCGTCATCGACTGGGCCGCGGACCGCGGCATCGGCTTCTCCTACCTCGTTTCGACCGGAAACATGGCCGACGTCGATTTCGGCGACGTCATCGACTACCTGGCGCTCGACGCCGACACGAGCGCGATCCTGCTCTACATCGAGGGCCTCACCGAGGCGCGGAAGTTCATGTCGGCCGCGCGCGCGGCCGCGCGGCTGAAGCCGGTCGTGGTGCTGAAGGCGGGTCGCCACGCCGAGGGCGCGCGCGC
Source organism: Candidatus Odyssella thessalonicensis (assembly GCA_005240015.1). Classification (GTDB taxonomy): domain Bacteria; phylum Pseudomonadota; class Alphaproteobacteria; order Bin65; family Bin65; genus SBBV01. The sequence goes on from SBBV01000040.1 coordinate 2,890, forward strand.
CGCGCGCTCGCACACCGGCTCGATGGCCGGCGCCGACGCGGTCTACGACGCCGCGTTCCGGCGCGCCGGCCTGCTGCGCGTCTACGGCCTCGGCGAGCTGTTCGACGCCACCGAGGTGCTGGGCCTGACGCGCCCGCCGCGCACCGACGCGCTCGCGATCGTGACCAATGGCGGCGGCTTCGGCGTACTGGCGAGCGACGATCTCGGCAATCTCGGCGGCCGCCTTGCCAAATTCCGGCCCGAGACGATGGCGGCGCTCGACAAGGCGCTGCCCCGGACCTGGTCGCACGCCAATCCCGCCGACATCATCGGCGACGCCAATGCCGAACGCTATGTGGCGGCTTTGAAGCCGATCGCCGAGGATCCGGAGGTGGGCGCGGTGCTGGTCGTGAACGCGGCGACGGCGCTCGCCTCCTCGCTCGATACCGCCAAGGCGGTCGCGGCCTCGGGCATCGCCGAGCGCATTCCTCTGATCGCCTGCTGGCTCGGCGGTCGCGGCGCCGAGGAGGGCCGGCGCCTGTTCGCGAAGGCGGGCATCGCCGCCTACGACACGCCGCTGCGCGCGGCGCGCGCGTTCCGCCACCTCGTCGAGTTCGGCAAGGGCCAGGCCACGCTCATGCAGACGCCGCCCTCGGCGCCGAGCGAGGCGCCGCCCGACCGCGCGGCCGCCGAGCGCGTCATCGCGGCGGCGCTCGGCGAAGGGCGCACGCTCCTGACCGAGCCGGAGGCGAAATCCATCATCGCCGCCTACGGCATTCCGACGGTGCCGACCGAGATCGCGCGCGATCCGGACGAAGCCGCGACGCTGGCGGAGAAGTTCGGCTTCCCGGTGGCGCTCAAGATCCTCTCGCCCCAGATCACGCACAAGTCCGACGTCGGCGGCGTGCGGCTCAATCTCGACGGACCCAGGGCGGTGGCGCGCGCCGCGCGCGAGATGCACGAGCGCGTCGCCGCGGCGCGCCACGACGCGCGCATCGACGGCTTCACCGTCTCGCCGATGGTCCGTCGCCCCGAAGCCTACGAGCTGATCCTCGGCGCCGCCGAGGATCCGCTGTTCGGCCCGGTCTTGATGTTCGGCCAGGGCGGCACCGCTGCCGAGATCATCGGCGACCGCGCGATGGCGCTGCCGCCGCTCAACCTGGCGCTCGCCGAGGGCGTCATGAGCCGCACGCGCATCGACCGGCTGCTGCACGGCTTCCGCGACCGCAAGCCCGCGGCGCGCGGCGAAATCGCGCTGGCGCTGGTGCGGCTCTCGCGCCTCGTTGCCGAGCTCGACGCCGTGGCCGAGCTCGACATCAACCCGCTGCTCGCCGACAGCCAGGGCGTGGTGGCGCTCGATGCGCGCATCGTGGTGCGCAAGCCCGCGCCCGGCGAACCGGCGCGCCGCTTCGCGATCCGCCCCTACCCGTCCGAGCTCGAGGCGGCGCTCGAGCACCAGGGCGCGCGCTATCGCATCCGGCCGATCCAGCCCGAGGACGAGCCGGCGCTGATGGACGCGTTCAAGAAGCTGCCGCCCGAGGATGTGCGCATGCGCTTCTTCGCGCCGCTCAAGAGCCTTTCGCACGAGATGGCGGCGCGGTTGACGCAGATCGACTACGACCGCGAGATGGCGTTCGTGCTGGCCGAAGAGCGCGGCGGC
>SBBV01000547.1 GCA_005240015.1 Candidatus Odyssella thessalonicensis
CTGTTCGCGATGCGCGACAGCACTCACGCGCCGCAGCTTGCGCTCGGCGAGGCGATCGGCAAGGCGCTCGAGGTGAACGCCTGGCCCGTCGTGCTCGCCGACACCGCCGACAATCCCGGCGGCGGCGCGCCCGGCGATTCGACCTTCGTGCTGGAGGCGCTGCTGACGCGGCGCGCCGGCCCCGCGGCGCTGGGCCCGCTCTACGATCCGCTTTCGGTGGCGTTCTGCTTCGACGTCGGCGTTGGCGCCAGGATCCAGCTCCGCATCGGCGGCAAGACCGGGCTGGCTTCGGGCCGGCCGCTCGATCTCGAAGCGGAAGTGCGCCATCTCGCGCGCAACGCGATGCAAAACTTCGGCGCGGCGCGCTGGTCGGTCGGCGATCTCGCCACGGTGCGCGTCGGCGTGCCCGAGCGCGAGATCGACGTGGTGCTCACCTCGCTGCGCAACCAGGCCACCGGCACCGACCTCTTCACGGCGCATGGCGTCGATCTCGAGCGCAAGCGCCTCGTGATCGTGAAATCGAGCCAGCACTTCCACGCGGCGTTCGCGCCCATCGCCAAAGCGGTGTTCTACATCGCCGGCCCCGGCGCCATCGCGCTCGATATCCCGGCCCTGCCCTACAAGAAGGTGGCGCGGCCCAAATGGCCGCTCGACGCCGATCCCTGGAGCACGGCCGCATGACGCTCGAAGAGTTCCGCCGGCGCCACCGGCCGCGCACGGTCCGCGCCGGCGGCCAGACCTGGCGCGTGATCGAGACCAGGGCGCCGCGCGACGCGCCGGCGCTCGTCATGCTGCCGGGCACGCTCGGCACGGCCGAGATTTTCTGGAACCAGATCGCGGCGCTCGCGGGCCGCGTGCGCGTCGTCTCGCTGACTTATCCTGCCGTCGGCGACATCCTGAGGCTCGCCGATGGTCTCGCCGCGCTCCTCGACAAGCTCGGCATCGAGAAGGCGAGCGTGGTCGGCTCGTCGCTCGGCGGCTATCTCGCCCAGTGGTTCGCGGCGCGCTATCCCGAGCGCGTCGAGACGCTCTACATCGGCAATTCGCTCACCGATCCCAGGGAGGTGAACGCGGCGCGCCTGCCGCCAGGCAGGCTCAAGAAGGCGCCGGCCTCGACGCATCAGGCGATCGTGCTCGGCTCGGTCGAGACCTGGCCCGAGCCCGAGCCGATCTTCCGCCGGTTGAAGGAAATCCTGCGACACAGCGGTCGCCGGCTCATTCCGGGCGCAACGCTCAAGGCGCGCGTGCTCGCCACCGCGACCGGCAAAGACCTGCCGCGCCCGGTGCTGCCGCAGACGCGCACTGTCATCATCGAGTGCGCCGACGATCCTTTGATCCCCCGCCGGGCGCAGCGCGCGATGCGCCGGAAATATCCGCACGCCAAGCTCTACCGCCTGCCGGTGGGCGGGCACTACCCCTACATCACGCGCCCCGCCGCCTACACGAAAATCCTGGCCCGGCATCTGCCGCGGCGATGAGGCCGACGAATTTTGCGCTTCCAAGAACAAAACGGGCTCAAAATCGACGGATACGCGAGACCTGGCGGGCCCACAGAGCGCGCTCAACAACAGGATGCTCGGCAGACCGCGCGGCGCCGGGCCGCTCTACGACCCAGTCGAGCAAATCGAGGCAGCCGTCGGCAACGGATTCAAGAACGAAATGCGCGACGTACGCGCCATTCAGCGCGGACTGAGCCGCGTGCGCCGCATCGCGTAGTGGGTGTTGCGGCCCTCGAATTTGGGGAAGCGCTTGAAATCCTCGCGCAGCTCGTGACGCACCGGCGAGGCCAAAGCCGCGTCGAGCGCTTCCAAGGAATCGAACACCACTTCGTTGCCGAGCATGTAGTCGGCCGGCGCGATCGGCGTGGGATCGTGCCACACGATCGGCAGGTAGCAGATCACGTTGCGGATGCCGGGAAGCTTCCCGAGCAGCGGCGGATGATGCGCGACGTAGTGCGCGACGAATTCGGCCTCGTTGGCGGCGGGGCGATGGTAGCGCACGACGTAGGAGATCGGCGCGGCGAGCGGCGCGGGGCGCGCCTCGCTCGCGACGGCAAAGAAGCGCGTCTCCATCGCGTCGTGCACGACCGCGACCTTGTCGGGCGGGGCCGGCGAGGGCGCGATCACCGTGGCGCGGAAATCGGGGCTCGCGAGCAGCGCCTCGAGCTGTTCCCGCGCGCCGAAGCCGGCCTGCAGCATGGCGAGCGGACCCGCGCCATCATGGAGATACGGGTCCTTGGCCGAGCGCTCGGGCATGTAAAGATCGAGCGTCTCGAGGCCGCCGGCCTGCGCGAACAGTGACGCCGGCGCGCCCTTCAGCCAAGCGCGCACGGCTTCGCCGCATTCGGCAGGCCCTGTGAAGACGAGAAAATAGGCGACGGTCATCCAGACCCTCCCCGCCGACCATACGCGCCGCGGGCGGCGGCGGCGATATGCGCCCGCGTCATGGCGGGGCGGCGTGTTACCCGCGGCCAAAGCGCCCGTTGCCAGCACGGGCGCGGTCAGGCTTGATCGGCGGCGCCTCCACTGCGCCGCCTTACCGCGAAATGCCCCAGCGCGATCCACCCGCCCTCCCCATCGA
>SBBV01000558.1 GCA_005240015.1 Candidatus Odyssella thessalonicensis
GATCAGCACGATGGCGAAGCAGCAGGCGTAAAGCAACGCCGGTTTTGCGCTCTGCGCCGCCTCCCACATCAGGGAGCCGATGCCCCGGCCGCCGCCGAACAGTTCGCTCACGAGGGCGATCTTCCACGCCACGCCATAGGCGATGCGGAGCGCGCCCACGATGTAGGGCAGCAGAAGCGGCAGCGTGATGCGGAGGAAGATCTTGACCCGCGAGCGGGTGAAGCTCCGGCCCATTTCGAGCGCCTCGCGGTCGAGCTCCTTCAAGCCCTCGCTGATGTTGATGAGGCAGAACGGGATCAGGATCGCCACCTGCACGAAGATGGCGGTGAAATCCGAGACCTGGAACCAGATGAAGGCCAGGATCGCCCAGCCGATCGAGGGGAACGAGTTCAGGAACGGCTTGATGCGCTCGTGGACGATGCCGCGCGCCCAGGGCTGGTTGGCGGGCCAGAGGGCGAGCAAGCCGCCGATCACCAGTGCGAGGATCACCGAGAAGACGACGCGCAGGATGCTGACCGCGGTGTGTGTGAGATAAGTGGCATCGGTGAACAGCAGCCAGAGCTCGTCAGCCACCGCGGCCGGCGTCGGCAGGATGTTGGCCGGCAGCGCCTTCGCCATCGCCCACCAGCCAAGCACCGCCGCCACGACCAAGCCGTCGGCGAGCAGCCGCGCCAGGATGCGCTGGCGGCGGGGCAGCGCCGGAGATTTCGCCGCGTCAGCCGGTGCCATAGTGACGCTGCAGGCGGCGCTGGATCGGCTCGAACATGAAGCGATCCGCGGCGTAGACGAACAGGATGATCAGCAGGATCACGACGAAGAGGATCGGGGTGCGGTAATCCTGGCGCGCCAAGTCGAAGAGATAGCCGAAACCGGAGCCGCCGCCGATGAGCTCGGCCGTGAGCGCCACCTTCCAGGCGACGCCGAAGCTGATGCGCAGCGTGGCGAACATGAACGGGTAGAGCGAGGGGATCGTGATCATAACGAAGCGGCGCGGCCCCGAGCGCCCGAAGCTCCGCCCCATCTCGATGAGCTCGCGGTCGAGCGTGGCGAGCCCCTCCTTCATGTTCACGAGCGCGAACGGGATCAGCACCATCGAGATCGCGAAGATCACGGTGAGGTGGGTGGCGCCGAACCAGAGGAGGGCGAGCAGTGCCCAGCCGATGCCGGAGAATGCGTTGAGGAACGGGCTGATGCGGCCGTGGATCATCAGCGCGGTCACCGGCATATAGTGCGCGAGGAACGCGAGCGCGCTGCCGATCACGAACGAGACCGCGATCGCGATGCCGACATGCATCAGCGACCAGCCCATGTGCGTGAGCTGATTGCCGTCGGTGACGAAGGCCCAGAACGCCTTGGCCGTGGTCCACGGCCCCGACATCGCGATCGGCGGAATCTGCGTCGCCGCGATCGCCCAGGCGGCGATGACGAGCAACGTGAAGCCGTGCGCCGCCCAGCGGTCGGTGGAGAATGATCTGACCGGTGCCGCGGCGGCTGCTTCGGCTTTCATGCGACCATTCCCAGCCTGTCGTCCCCGCGCAAGCGCAGGGCTGTCCGGGGAAACTTGTACAGGTCACAAAAATTGTCGTCCCCGCGAAAGCGGGGACCCACGCGGCGTCTCCGCCGTGCAAGCTTCTGAACACCTTGCGCGGCTTCGGGCATGGGTCCCCGCTTTCGCGGGGACGACAAGGATTTTCGGAGTTCGATCCACATGGAAGTGCTCGAAACCCAAGCGCTCCATCATGTTTTTCACGACTCGCGAAAATTTCCCCGGACAGCCCTGCGCTTGCGCGGGGACGACAAGTTTGGATGTGCGCTGAGAGAGCGAAGCCGATGAAACGCTCAACCCTGAAGGCCAACACGCCACGGATCAAATCATCCGCGCGCACGAGGCTCGATCCGGTGACCTTGGCCGTGATCCAGAACGGCCTCATCCAGGTCTGCAACGAGATGGACCTGGCCTTCGTGCGCGCGGCGTTCAGCCCGGTGATCGCCGAAGGCCTCGACCGCTCGGACGGCATCTATCACCGCGAGACCGGCGAGCTGATCGCGCAGGGCGATTTGGGGCTCCCCGTCTTCGTCGGCACGATGCAGTTCGGAACGCAAGCCGTGATCGAACGCGCCAGGGACATCCGGCCGGGCGACGTCTTCATCGTCAACGACCCCTATCTCGGCGGCACGCATCTCATGGACGTGCGCTTCGTGAAGCCGTTCTTCTACAAGGGGAAGCTGTTCTCCTGGCTCGCCAATACGGGCCACTGGGCCGACACCGGCGGCGCCGTGCCGGGCGGATTCTCGGCGACGGCGACCGAGGTGGAGCAGGAAGGCCTGCGCCTGCCGCCGGTGAAGCTGTTCAAGGCCGGCAAGCTCGATCAGGAAATCCTCGCGATCATCAATTCCAACATCCGCGTCGCCGACCAGCGCATCGGCGACATCAAGGCGCAGGCGGCGGCGCTCACCGTCGGCGAGCGGCGCCTGACGGCGCTGCTCGACCGTTACGGCCAGAAGACGGTCGAGGATGCGATCGCCGAATTGCGGCGCGGCGC
>SBBV01000258.1 GCA_005240015.1 Candidatus Odyssella thessalonicensis
ATTGAGCCGATAACAGCCTTTGCCGTCGGCAGTGATGATTTGCCGCTAGTGTCCTGATCGATAAATTCGCCTCATTCTGGCCTCCACGCTATCAGGCCAGAATGAGGCGAATTTATCGATCAGGACACTAGCGGCAAATCATCACTGCCGACGGCAAAGGCTGTTATCGGCTCAATCCGCAACTGCTCTCGCCGGAAAAGCGGCGGATTCGGATGTTCCGCAGGTTCCCACGGGATCAGTCAGCGTTCTTCCAGGGCGTGTGATAACAAACTCATCCCGGCCGCTTCGCCCCGAAATCGGACAATCGCGCTCCGGTGATCGACTACCGCTAGTGACCCAAACCGGACGCTCAGCGCCAAACTTACTCAATCACTTCTACGGCGCGAGCCAGCACCACCTCGGGTACCCTGAGGCTAAGCGCGTTCGCTGTCTTGAGGTTGATGACCAGCTCGAATTTGGTTGGTGCCTGCACTGGAAGCTTGGCCGGGTTCTCGCCGTTGAGGATGCGACTTACATAGGAAGCACCTCGGCGGAACAGTTCGCTGGGGTCAAATCCGTAGGACATCAAGCCGCCGTCGCGGGCGTAGACTCGAAATGGATAGATTGCCGGCAGACGATGACGGGCGGCCAACGAGAAAAGTCGCTTGCGATGTATATTGTTGACGGCGGTAGGCAGTACAATCAGCGCTCCCCCTGGCTCTCGTGCGAATGCAGCGACAGCGGCTTCGATATCGTCGATGGCCTCGTGAAAGACCAGGGTTGTCGATTTCAGTCCAAAGCTCGGGGCCATACGCTCAATTTCGCGCAAGAGGGCGGCAAATCCCCTGAAGGCTGGATCTGAGATGATCCCAACCCGCTTTACACTAGGCGAGATCTCCTGAAGCAACTCGAGCCATTTGCCGCCAATATCCGGGTCGAATGTACTGAAGCCGGTAATGTTGCCGCCCGGTTGCGCCAGACTCCGGACGTAGCCGGCACCCACCGGATCGACGACCACGACGAATACAACGGGGATGGTGCGTGTCGCTCGGTGCAATGCGTCCAACGCCGGTGATCCGTTCGCCACGATCACATCGGGCCCAAGACTCACAAGCTCTCTCGCGTACGCATTCGCACGCTTAGGCTCGCCGGCAGCCCAGCGATAGTCAATTCGGAGGTTGCGCCCCTCTGACCAGCCCAGCTCCCGCAGCCCCTCACGAAAGGCGGCCGCACGGGTCTGTCCTTCAGGATCACCTTCGGCATTCGCCATCATCAAACCGATCCACCGTATTCGACCGGGCTGCTGCGCGCGCAACACAAATGGCCATGCGAGGGCCACGCCGCCAAACACGTTGATGATTTCGCGCCGCCTCACAGTTCGCCTCAACCTGCTGAGGATCAAATACAAGATTAGCACGCTTTGGAGTTGGACAGTGCCCGAAAACCCGACTCGGCGGCTGCATGCTGCGATGAAGAGAGGTGCGACTCCAGCTCTCGCCGCTCTTCCGTCGACAGCACAATCGTCGAAGCTTTACCCTTCGCCATTCTGGCCTCCACGCTATCAGGCCAGAATGAGGCGAATTTATCGATCAGGACACTAGCGCCCCTTCTTCTCCGCTCTCTTCGCGTAGACGAGCGGCACGGCGGCGTGGGGCGTGAGCACGCGGAAGGTGAAGCTCTCCTGGAAATAGAGGCGCACCTTCGTGCGGTCGTGGTCGAGATAGCCGATCGAGACGTCCTGCCCCACCGTGAGCTCGAAATCGGCGCCGCGCGTCGAGAGCACGGCCGCGCCCTCGAGCGCCGGCGCCCAGACGAGCGGGCCATCGAGCAGCCGCTTCACGTGCTGGATGACCGGATAGCCGCCCTTGGTCGTCTCGGTGATGCCGGTGTAGCACTGCTTCGACAGCGCCAGCGCGTAGGGCCCGTCGACGCCGGCCGAGCGCAGCCGTGCGACCGCGCGTGCCACCGCGAGCGGATAGTCCTCGTAATTGGCGGAGAGGACCACCGGCTCGCCGGGCGCGCTCTCGCAGATGCCCTTGATCAGCGCCGAGGAGTGGCCGTGGAAGACTGCGCGGTCCTCGACGCGCGCGATCCGCTGCGCCGCGTCGATGACGGGATCGAGGTTGGGGTCGTTGGCGCCGCGGTCGATGGCGTCGAGCTCGTCGCGCGGAAGCTCGAACGGCACGCGGATCTCGGCGAGCGGCTGCGATTCGTGGAGGCTGGCTTCGACGCCCTCCTCGCCTCCGGCCGAAACCGGCTGGCGGCGGCCGGTGCCGATGGCCGAGGTGGCGAGCCCCTTGGGGCCTGAAAAGTCGACGAGCTTGCGTGCGGCGAGGCTCGCCCGCAGCGTGCGCTTGGCCTCTTTCTCGATCTCGCTCCAGGCGGCTGCCGAGATCGGCGCGAGCTCGCGCAGCAGATGGTTCATGGCGTCTCGCTCACGCCGCGCAAACCGCCGATGCCGAGCGAGCCGTCGCCGCCTGCTTCCGCGCTCGCGCCGCCCGCGGCCTCCACTTCGCCCGCCTCCTGCCTGGCCTCGATCTCGAGAATGGGGCCGTCGGTGAAGAGGTAAGTCTTGAGGTGCCCGTCCCAGGCAGCATCGTGCCGGCGCAACCATTCGAGCGCCATCGACGCGTGCTCCTTCTCCTCGTCGCGGTTGTGCTCGAGGATCCGGCGCAGCTCGGGATCGCTCGCCGCCTCGGCGCGCTGGTCGTACCAATCGACCGCCTCGAGCTCCTCCATCAGCGAGACGATCGCGCGGTGACGATCGATCGTTTCCGGCTTCAATTTTTCGGCGGGTTCGTGAAGCGTGGCGCTGGAGGCAGCCATGTCGTTTCCGTCGCGGCTTGTGGGCGGGAAGGCGGCTGATGGCTGCGACAACGCGGGTTCGTGCCATTGGTTCCCGCCCGCCGCCCACGCAGATCGGCGCGGACCGGGCCGTTTTTCGGCCGGATTCGGTTGCCGTTCGCCGCCGAGCGAACTACTGTTGTCGGGCTTACACCCGCAAAGGGGAGTAGCCTCGCCGCACGGTCGTCATGCCGGGAGCCCTGCTCCCCGGTCGTGCGGGCGGCGTCTGTGGCGCCGGAGCAAGACCTTTGCCCAACGGCGGAGGTCTCTTCATGCTCAAGGCATTGGTGCCCATCGACGGTTCCGAGCAGGCGCTGTCGGCGGTCAAGCACGTCATCCAGCGCGTCCACGATCGCGAAGCGATCGACATCCACCTGCTCAACGTGCAGGCGCCGTTTCACGGCGACGTGACCGCGTTTGTCGCCCGCAGCGACATCGCCAGCTATCACCGCGAGAAGGGCGAAGAGTCCCTGGCACCCGCCTGCGCGCTGCTCGATGCCGCGGGCCTCCGCTACGCGAAGCACATCCTCGTCGGCCATCCGGCCAAGGTGATCGCGCAATGTGCCAAGGAGCTTGGTTGCAACGAAGTCATCATGGGCACGCACGGCTACGGGGCGATCACGCAGCTGCTGCTCGGCTCGGTGAGCCACGAGGCGATCCACCAGATGGATCCGCACATCGCCGTCACGCTGGTGAAGGGCGGCTACGCCGAGCCCGCCACCGAACACCGAAGCTAGCCCATGAACCTGCAGCAGAGACCGCTCCGCGATTCGCCATTGGCGCTCCGGCGGGGCGACAAAGGCCTCGCGCCGCCCAAGGCGCCCGCGCTCACGCCGCATTGCATGCCGGCCGAGGCCGTCGTCGCGGCACTCGACGCGCATGCCGCCCGCGGCCTCAGCCACGGCGAGGCCGAGCGGCGTCTCGCGCAGCACGGGCCCAACCGCCTGCGGAGCGCGCCCGAGACGCCATGGTGGCGGCGCCTGCTCGAGCAGTTCGAGAGCTTCCTCGTTATCATCCTGCTCGCCGCCACGGTCATCTCGATCGTCGAATGGCTGCTGCAGGATCCGCGCGAGAGCGCGCTGCCCTATGAAGCGATCGTGATCCTCGCGATCGTGATCTTGAACGCGCTTCTCGGCTATTTCCAGGAAGCGCGCGCCGAGCGCTCGGTGCGCGCGCTGATGGCCCTCGCCGCGCCGGAATCGACCGTGATCCGCGACGGCGAGCGACAGCGGATCCCGGCCGACGGGATCGTGCCGGGCGACATCGTCCTGATCGAGGCCGGCGACCGCATCCCGGCCGATGGCCGCGTGATCGAGGAGGCGAACCTCCAGACCGACGAGGCGCCGCTAACCGGGGAAAGCATGCCGGTTTCGAAGGACGCCAAGCCGATCGAGGGCGATGTCGGCATCGGCGACCGCCGCAACATGCTCTATGCGAGCACCGTCGCCACCTATGGCCGCGGCCGCGCCGTGGTGGTCGCGACCGGCATGGCCACCGAGGTCGGCCGCATCGCCGGCCTGCTCGAGGCGGCGAAGAAAGAGCCGACTCCGCTGCAGCAGAAGCTCGACCGCACCGGCCGGCGCTTGACCGTGATCATGCTCGGAATCTGCGCGGTCGTGTTCGCGACCGGGCTCCTGACCAGCACCGCCGTCACGCTCAACGCCCTTCTCGCCCTCTTCCTGTTCGCCGTGGCGCTGGCGGTCGCGGCGATCCCGGAAGCGCTGCCGGCGATCGTGACCGTGGGCTTGAGCCTCGGCGTGCGGCGCATGGCGGCCGCCAATGCCATCGTGCGCAAGCTGCCGGCGGTCGAGACGCTCGGCGCGGCCACCGTGATCTGCTCGGACAAGACCGGCACGCTCACGCGCAACGAAATGACCGTCCGCGCGGTCATCGCCGACGGTGCGCGCATTAACGTCGGCGGAAGCGGCTACATTCCCGAAGGCGTGTTCACGGTCGGCGAGACGCCGCTTGCGGCCCATCCCGAGATCGCCGACGCCGTGTTGCGCACGCTGCGCGCCGCAGCGCTGGCCAACGACGCCGCGCTATCCGAGAGCGACGGCCGCTGGCGCATCCAGGGCGATCCGACCGAAGGTGCGCTGATCGTCGCCGCGCGCAAACTCGGCCTTACCGACGCGGAGCTGAGCCGCTATCCGCGCGTCGCCGAGATCCCGTTCACGTCGGAGCGCAAGCGGCACGCGACGGTGCATCGCGACGCCGCAGCGCCCGGCACGCTGCGCATCTTCGTAAAAGGCGCGCCCGAGATCCTGCTCGAGCGCTGCCGCGAGGTTTGGCGGGGCGGTCAGGCCGTCCCGCTCGACGCGGAGCAACGCAAGGCGCTGGTCCAGCAGAACGAAGCGCTCGCCCGCGAGGCGCTGCGCACGCTGGCCATCGCCACGCGCACGCTCCCGGCTTCCGCGATCGGCCTCTCCGCCGACCGCTCCGTGCCGGCGGCCAACGACCGCGAACTGCCGCCCGCGGTCGAAGAGGATCTCGTGCTGCTCGGCTTCGTCGGCATGATCGATCCGCCGCGCCCCGAGGTGAAGGCGGCCGTGGCCACCGCGCGGCGCGCGCACATCCGCACGGTGATGATCACGGGCGATCATCCGGCGACCGCCGAGGCGATCGCGCGCGAGCTCACGATCATGGAGCCGGGCACGCGGCTCGTCACCGGCCAGGATCTGCGCCGCATGGATCAAGCCGGGCTCGACACCATCGTCGAAGACGTGCGCGTGTTCGCGCGCGTCGACCCCGAGCACAAGCTGCGCATCGTCGAGGCGCTGCAGCGCAAGGGGCACATCGTGGCGATGACCGGCGACGGCATCAACGACGCGCCCGCGCTCAAGACCGCGAATATCGGCGTCGCCATGGGCATCACCGGCACCGACGTCTCGAAGGAAGCCGCCGACATGGTGCTGACCGACGACAACTACGCGAGCATCGTGAAGGCGATCGAGGAAGGCCGCGGCATTTACGACAACATCCGCAAATACCTCATCTACCTGCTCTCCTCGAACGCCGGCGAGCTGCTCACCATGTTCGCCGGCGTGATGCTGGCCGGCCTCCTCGGCCTCACCGCCGCCAGTGCCGCGCTGTTCCTGCCGCTGCTCGCGGCGCAACTGCTCTGGATCAACCTCGTCACCGACGGGCCGCCCGCGCTGGCGCTCGGCGTCGATCCCAAGGATCCCGACGTGATGGAGCGGCCGCCGCGGCGCCGCGGCACCGGCGTGCTCGTGGCCGAGGACTGGTGGCGCCTCGCCGGGATCGGCGCGGTGATGATGCTGGGGACGATCGCGGTGCTCGACGCCTACTATCCGGGCGGGCTCTTCACGCTGTTCGCGACCACCGATGCGCCCAATGCCGCCGACGAGGACCACGCGCGCACGATGGCGTTCACGACGCTGATGATGTTCCAGCTCTTCAACGTCTACAATTGCCGCTCGACCTGGCGCAGCGCCTTCAGCGGGTTCCTCGAGAACAAGTGGCTGCTCGGCGCGGTCGCGATCTCGCTGGCGACGCATGTGCTCGTCGTCTACGTGCCGGTGCTCCAGACGGCGTTCCACACCGTGCCGCTGACGCTCGGCGACTGGCTGATCGCGACCGCGGTCGCGGCGCTCCTGCTCCTGGCAATGGAGCTGGTGAAGATCCCGATCCGCGCGCGGCATCACGCGGCGGCCGGATAAGGCCCTCCTGTGGGACCGCGCGCCTCCAGGCGCGCCGTTCGGTTCCACAGGAAGAGCGGTTGCGGGTTCTTGCGGATTGGCCGACCGCCTTAGCGGCGGTGGCAAAGAGCGCGCCGGGAGGCGCGCGGTCCCACGGTCACGCCGCCCGTTTGCCGGCGCCGATCGCGTCTTTGACGAGGCCGGCGAGCTGGTTGAGGCTGTAGGGCTTGGGCAGGAACCAGATGTCGTCCCAGCTGCCGATCTTGTCGCGGAACGATTCCTCGGCGTAGCCCGAGATGCAGATGACCTTGATCGACGGCCACTTCTCGCGGACCTTCTTGATCAGACTCGGCCCGTCCATCTGCGGCATCATCACGTCGGTGACGATGAGATCGACCGGACGGTCGAGCCGCGTCAGCACCTCGAGCGCCTCGAGCCCGGTGCGCGCCTCCATCACCGTGTAGCCCTTGTTGCGCAGCGCGCGCACCGAGAACGCGCGCACCGGGTCCTCGTCCTCGACCACGAGCACGGTGCCGGCCCCGGTGAGATCCCGCGTCGGCGAATCGACACTCATCGCCAGGCGCTCGGTTTCCGCCTCGCTCTGCGGATGATAGCGCGGGATCAGCACGGTGAAGGTCGAGCCCTTGCCGACCCGGCTCTCGACCAGCACGTGGCCGCCGGTCTGCTTGACGATGCCGTAGACGGTCGAAAGCCCGAGCCCGGTGCCGCGTCCGACTTCCTTGGTGGTGAAGAAGGGCTCGAAGATGCGCTGCAGGTTCTCGGGCGTGATGCCGGTGCCCTCGTCGACGACGTCGATCTCGACGAACTCGCCCGCCGGGATCAGCTCGTGGCCGCGCTGCATCGGGCGCGCGAGCTTCAAGGTCTTGGTCTCGACGATGATCGTGCCGCCGTCGGGCATCGCGTCGCGCGCGTTGACGACGAGGTTCACGATCACCTGCTGGAACTGGCCCTGGTCGACGCGGACATAGCCGAGCTCGCGCGCGTGCACGACGCGCAGCGAGATGTTGGTGCCGACGAGGCGCTGCAGCAGATGCGTCAGGTCGGTGAGCACGTCGGTGACCTTCAGCACCTTGGGCTTCAAGGTCTGCTGGCGCGAGAACGCCAGGAGCTGCTTCACGA
>SBBV01000563.1 GCA_005240015.1 Candidatus Odyssella thessalonicensis
CGATGCAGGCCCTGACCTAGAATGCGGCTCGTCCAACTGTCCGCTGAACGCGTGCGCGCGCATGTCGCCGCGTCCATGGCCGCGCCGGAGCGTCTCGAGGCCGAGCGACCATGAACAGCGATCGCCTTGCGTTGCTCGGCGGCGAACCGGTGCGCACGAAGCCGTTCCTTGTCGAGCCGGTGACCGACGGCGAGGAGGAGGCGCTCGTCCTCTCGGCGGTGCGCGAGAAGAGCTTCAGCCGCTACATCGGCTCGTCTGCGCCGGACATCGAGCGGACCCTGCGCATGACCAGCGCCGAAGCCGCCGCCGTAACGGACTACTGGCATTTCTTGGGCGGTCCGCATGTGCGCGCTTTTTCGGCCGAGTTCGCGGCTTGGGCCGATGTGCCTTTCGCCATTCCGATCAATGCCGCGACCACGGGTCTTGGCGTCGCGCTGGCGGCCGCCGGCGTCGGGCCGGGGGACGAGGTCATCCTCCCGGCGATCTCGTTCTCGGCCAGCGCCAGTGCGGTGCTGCTGTTCAACTCGATCCCGGTCTTCGTCGACGTCGATGCCGACACCTTCTGCATCGATCCGGCCAAGATCGAGGAGGCGATCACGCCGCGCACGCGCGCGATCATGCCGGTGCATCTCGCCGGCAACGTCGCCGACATGGCCGCGATCCTCGACATCGCGCAGCGCCACGGCTTGAAGGTGATCGAAGACGCGGCGCAGGCGATCGGAGCCGAGTGGCGCGGCATCAAGGCGGGCGCGATCGGAGATGCCGGCGTCTTCAGTTTCCAGCAATCGAAGAACATCACCACCGGCGAGGGCGGCGTGATCATCACGCGCCATCCCGAGCTGGCGCGGCGCGCGCGCCTGATCCTCAATCACGGCGAAGCGATCTTCGACGACCGCCATGGCCCTGACGATCTCGACAACATGGTCGGATTCAATTTTCGCCTGCCTGAGCTGTGCGCTGCGCTGGGGCGAGCGCAGCTCAAGAAGCTCGCGCGCGCAAATGCGTGGCGGGCGGCGAACGCGGATCTCCTGCGCCAGCTGCTCGCGGGCCTGCCGGGCATCGATTTGCCGCAGGAGCAGCGCGCATCCACTAACGACGTGAGCAACGTGCCGCATTTCTTCGTGGCGCTCTACGACGCGGCAGCGATGGGCGTGGGCCGCGCCGTGTTCGTGGCGGCGCTGCGTGCCGAGGGGATCCCAGTCGGCACCGGCTACGTGCGGACGATGTATGCCAATCCGCTGTTTTTGAGGCGCATCGCCTACGGCCGCAATGGCTGCCCCTGGACCTGCGGGCCCACGCCGAGCGAACGCCGTTACGCGCCCGGCATGTGCGCCACGGCGGAGAGCTTGCTCGACCAGAAGTTCCTGTGGTTCTACCACATTGCGCATTCGTCCGGCCCCGACGATATGCGCGACATCGCGCGCGCTGTACGCAAAGTCGTCGCCGGCCGCGAGATGCTGCGCAATGTCGACGAGGCCGATATCCAACGCCTGGGCGGCAAGAGCCAGGGGCGCCTGGCCGGGCGTGGCGTCGCGCCGTCACAGATCACGGGGCGCCCCGGGGTCTGAGACGTGGGCAAGCAGGCGGGCACGGTCGGCGTCGTCGTTGCACGGCGCAAATCAAAGCGCGTGCCCGGCAAGGTGCTGCGGCCCCTGCTGGGCGTGCCACTCGTCGCCTGGTCGGTCCGCGCTGCGCTCGCCAGCAACCTCGAGCGTGTCATCATCTCGACCGAGGACAGCGAGATCGCCGGCATCGCGAAGGCGCACGGCGCCGAGGTGCTCTTTCTGCGCCCGGCGGCCTTGGCCGAGGACTTCGCCGAGGATCAAGACATCCTGCTCCACGCGCTCGATGCGGCGGACCATCATGCGGGCCACGCGCATCGCAGCGTGGTTCTGCTGCAGTCGACGACGCCGTTCGTGGCGCCCGGCGACATCGACCGCTGCCTCGATCGGCTGCACGCCACAGGCGCCGGCTGCGTGTTCACGGTGCGCAAGGCGACCGAGCCGCCGGAGTGGATGTTCACCGTCACGCGCGAAATGCAGGCGACGCCGTTCCGCCCGGGCTCGCTCGAGAAGGAGCGTCAGCACGCGCAGAAGCTGCCCGGCTACTATCTCCCGAACGGCGCCGCCTATGCGATGCGCGCAGACGCCGTGCGCGCGCAGCGGCGCATCTATTGCGAGCCGCTCTATTGCGTCGAGATGCCGCCCGAGCGCTCGATCGACATCGACGAGGAGATCGATCTCGTCACCGCCGAGGCGGTCGGCCGGCATTTCGGATTCACGCTTGCGGGTGCCCGGTCTGTGTCGGAACCTCGTCAGCCGATGGCGCTGGCGGTGCCGCTGCCCGAGCTGGTGGGCGCACGGGTGACGCTGCGGAGGTTCGACGCGTCGCAGATTAGCGCGGGCTATCTCGCCTGGCTCAACGACGCCGAGGTGAACCGCTTCTCGCGGCGCGGCGGCCGAACTACGACCGAAGCCGAGGCACGCCAATATCTGGCCGACCGCAGCGCCGACGAGGCGATCTTCGCCATCCACGTCGGCGCGCTCGGCCATGTCGGCAACTTGAAGCTCGGGCCCGTGGACTGGGTCAACCGCCGCTCGGATATCAGCATCCTGATCGGCGAGAGAAGTGCGTGGGGGCGCGGTATCGGCACCGAAGCGCTGTATCTCGCCACCCGTTTTGCCTTCGACGTGCTGCGGCTCAATCGCGTCGACGCTGGCTCGGCGAATCCCGCCTTCATCAAGGCGGTGACGAAGATCGGCTGGAAGACCGAGGGCCTGTTGCGCGAGCGCGTGCGCCTCGAAACGGGGTATGTCGACTGGCGCCGGAACTCGCTGGCGAGCTGGGCAAGGAGCGTCCAGTCGACATACCCCGTTTCGAGGCGCACGCGCTCGCGCAACAGGCCCTCGGTCTTCCAGCCGATCTTCGTCACCGCCTTGATGAAGGCG
>SBBV01000230.1 GCA_005240015.1 Candidatus Odyssella thessalonicensis
AAGCGAAGCTTCGCCGCGCAGCTCGCGCAGCGAGCGTCCGCGCCTTTGGCGCGCCAAAGTTACCTACTTCGTGGCCTTCGTGTCTTCGTGGTTTCGACTTTTTCCGCCAATTCCCCGGCGGCTGTTTTTCTTCACTGGCGGCTCCTCCCTGTGGCGGACACAACAACGCGCCGCGCGAGGGCTGCCCGCGCGGCGCGTTCCCGCAGTCTCGGCTCGGCTTACTTGGGCACGGTCGCGCCGCGACGCACCATGCGACGCGGCGGAGGCATGGCCTCGGCCAGCACCGTGACGCCGCCATCAGCGCGGATCAGCGTGCGGCCCGGGCAAGCCTGGTTCGGATCGACCACGCCGACGACCCGCACACGCGCGCCGGGAAGCGCGTTGGGCGGCAGCACGCCAGGACGCACCGCGTAGGGCGTGCCGTTTTCGGCGACGATGACGTGGCAGGCACCGGAGATGTCCTGCACAACGCCAATGATTTCGGTCGTCTGCGGCGCCGGTGGGGGCGGCGGTGTTTGCTGGCACGCCGCGACCCCGACCAGGGGTAACAGAAGCAACAGGGCGTATTTCTTCATCTCTTGACTCCCAAGCAGAGGTCCAAGGGCGAAGCCGCCGCGGGGAACGGCGGCTGCGGGCCGCGCCGGAACCAACGGCTCCGGTGCCGGGTGCGCATAAGACGAAAGGGCTCGCCAAGGGTTCCAACCGCTTGTGCAGGTACCTAGCCGCTTTCGGCCGTAAGGGTTGCAATTCGCTGGGCAAAATGGGGGTAGGCGGCGGCGAGCGGGGCGCGCTGGCCGCCCTCGTAGTCCGCATAATCAAAGCCCGGGGCCACGGTGCACCCAAGCAGCGCATAGCGCCCGCCCGGCACCAGCCGGGCGCCCTGCCACACCCCGCGCGGCACCACGGTTTGGGGACGCATCCCGGCCAACAAATTGTTGCCGATTGTTACGATCTCGCCCCGCCCGTCGGGGTGGAGCCGGAGCTGCTCGACCGGGTCGCCGGCATAGAAGTGGAAGACCTCGTCGCTGGCCAGCCGGTGCAGTGCGGAAAAGGTCGTCGGCGTCAAAAGATAGTAAATGGCCGTGGAGACTGCGCGCACCCCATGGTAGCGCGCGCCCGGCGCGGCCAGGCTCTCAGCCGCGCGGTAAGTCTCGCGGAAGTAGCCGCCCTCCTTGGGATGCGGGACGAGGCCGAGCGCCTCGATTATGGCCGCCGCCTCGCCCGACGGCGCCGCCGGGTTTTCTACTGCCGATTTCACCGCTTTGCCTCCGACTCTGCCGTACAAACGACATAGTGTTGCGCGATAGGCGCGAGCAGCGGGAAACTAGCGTATATCTCTCGACGCGGCGCATGCCGCCGCGGATAAGAATAACGAGGGGTTCGGCGACTGGGGTGCCGGACCGAAAGCTGAGGAATCCGACGATGACGCTGCTCGCGCGTGTCTTCCTGCCCGCCCTCCTCCTCGCCTTCTCCCTCCTCTCCCTCGCACCGCCCGCGGCTGGCCAGGCTTACGACACGCCGACCATGGCGACGGCGGTCCAGCGGCTCGAGCACGACATCCGCACGCGCCACCTGCGGCCCAACGAGCGGCCGCAACCGCAACTGGCGCAGCAGGCCACGACCGTGGCGCTCGGGCTCGTGCGCGAGCGGAAATTCGCCGAGGCGGTGCCGCTGCTCGAGCGCGCGATCGCCCATGGCGGCGGCAGCTTTGCGGTGTGGATTGCCTATTCCAACGCGCTTGGCGCGCAGCGCACCGCCAACCACCGCCGCGCGCTCGAGGCCGCGCACGTCGCCTGGAAGCGAGCCACGACGAGCAAGGAAAGCGCGCTTGCGCTCTACTACATCGGCTATTGGCACGAGATCATGCGCGAGCCCGAAGAGGGCATCGCCGCCTACGAAGACTCGCTGAAGCTCGACAACAACCCGACCGTGCGCAACCGCCTCACCGCGATGGTGATGCAGTATCGCCATCAGGTGATGAGCACGCGCGCCGATGTCGACAGCGAGCGGCCGCGCCTCTGCCTCACCTTCTCCAAGGCGTTGCCCGAGCAGGATCCGGGCCTGTTCGCGCGCTACGTGACCGTCGAGCCCGCGATCCAGGCCGCGTTCGACGCCAAGGAGCGCACGCTCTGCATCTCCGGCGTCACCTTCAGCCAAAGCTACAAGGTGACGATCCGCCAGGGCCTGCCGTCGACCGGTGCGCTGATCGTGCCGCAGACCGCGAGCTACGTGATCGCGGTGCCCGACCGGCCGGTGACGCTCGCGTTCCGCAACAAGGCCTACATCCTGCCCAAGGCCAGCCGCCAGGGCATCCCGCTCTCGACCGTCAACGTCGAGCGCGCCGAGATCCGCGTGCTGCGCATCAACGACCGCAACCTCATCACCGAGATCACCGGCGAGCGCATCCGCGAGCTGCTCTACGAGCACCACGCGCGCCGCATCGAGGAGAACCAGGGCGAGCTGGTGTGGACCGGCCGCATGCGCATCCAGGCCGAGCGCAACAAGGAGGCGGTGACCGCGATCCCGTTCGCCGAGGTGGTGAAGACGCCAAAGCCCGGCATCTACGTGGTGCTCGCGCGCTCGGTCGGCAAGAAATCCGGCGAGGAGGAAGGCGACGACTACTCGGAATGGGCGACGCAGTGGGTGATCGTCACCGATCTCGGCATCAGCACCTATAGCGGCGAGGGCGGCCTCGCCGTCTTCGTGCGCTCCTACGAGAACGCGCAGCCGCGCGCCGGCGTCGAGGTGCGCCTCGTCGCGCGCAACAACGAGGTGCTCGGCACGGCGCAAACCGACGCCACCGGACGCGCCAATTTCGCGCCCGGCCTGCTGCGCGGCCAGGGCGGCAACCGCGCCGCGGCGCTCATGCTGAGCACCGCCGACGGCGAGTTCGCGTTCATCGACCTGGTCCGCGCGGCGTTCGACTTGACCGACCGCGGCGTGGGCGGGCGCGAGGCGCCGGCCGGAGCCGATGCGTTCGTCTATGCCGAGCGCGGCGTCTACCGCCCGGGCGAGACCGTCCACGTCTCGGCGCTGCTGCGCGACATCAACGCGCGCGCGATGGGCGACACGCCGCTCGTGCTGCGCCTCATCCGCCCCGACGGCGTCGAGTCTCAGCGCTTCACGCTCAAGCCGCAGGGCGCCGGCGGCTACACCGTCTCGATCCCGATCGCGAAATCGGCGCCGACCGGCAGCTGGCGCATCGCTGCCCATATCGACCCCAAGGGTCCCGCGGTCGGCAGCACCGGCTTCAAGCTCGAGGATTTCGTGCCCGAGCGGCTCGAGATGACGCTCGCGGCCGAGCCCAAGATCCTGGCGCCGGACAAGCCGATCAGGATCAGCGTGGTCGGCCGCTTCCTCTATGGCGCGCCGGCCGCCGATCTGCCGGTCGACGGCGAGGCCACGATCCGGCTCGATGCGACGCCGTTCACCGGCTACGCCGGCTATTTCTTCGGCCGCATGGACGAGCGCTTCGACGCCAAGCGCAAGGAGATCAGCTCGACCACCACCGACGCCAAGGGCGAAGCCGCGCTCGACGTGAAGCTCGCCGAGAAGCTCGACGCGACGCGCCCGCTCGCGGCCGATATCCGCGTGACGCTCAACGAGGAGGGCGGCCGCGCCATCGAGCGGCGCCTCGCGGTGCCGATCGCGCACCGCCCGCTCTATCTCGGGCTCAAGCTCGAGAGCGAGGACGGCACGGTCGCCGAAGGCCGCCCGGCCAAGTTCCTGGCCGTGGCGCTCGACCGCGAAGGCACCCGCAAGGCCGCGGGCAAGCTCAAATGGGAGCTCGTGCGCGAGGTCTTCGAGTATCA
The DNA here is from genome assembly GCA_005240015.1 of Candidatus Odyssella thessalonicensis. GTDB lineage: Bacteria > Pseudomonadota > Alphaproteobacteria > Bin65 > Bin65 > SBBV01. Next base: position 3,813 of record SBBV01000230.1, read on the forward strand.
GTGGTACAACCAGGACGGCCGCTGGAACTATCGCGGCGTGCGCCGCGACGAGCCGGTGCGCAAGGGCGAGTTCGACATCGCCGCCGACCAGCCGGCCGAGCTTTCGTTCACCAACCCCAACGGCCGCTACCGCCTCGACATCGTCGACGGCGCCACCGGCGCCGCCGCCAGCTACCGCTACTCGGTCGGCTGGGTGTTCAGCGGCGACGCCGAGGAGGTGCCGGACAAGCTGCAGGTGCGCCTCGACAAGCCCGCCTACAAGGCCGGCGAAAGCGCCAAGCTCAGCATCCGCGCGCCGTTCAGCGGCGTCGTGCACATCGTCGTCGCCTCCGACCGCGTGCTGATGAGCCGCCACGAAGCCGTGACCGAGAGCGGCAAGGTGATCGACATCGCCGTCGAGGAGAGCTGGGGCACCGGCGTCTACGTGCTCGCCACCGCCTACCGGCCGAACGGCAAGGCCGAGCGGCTCGGGCCCTCGCGCGCGATCGGCGTCGCCTATCTCGAGCGCGACACCGCCGATCGGGTGCTGAGCGTGAAGCTCGTAGCACCCGAGGTGATGACGCCGCGCAGGAAGCTCGACGTGAAGGTGGCCGTGGACGGAGCGCGCGGCGAGCCCGTGTATCTCACGCTCGCCGCGGTCGACGAAGGCGTCCTCGCGCTCACCGGCTACAAGACGCCGGCGCCGGACGCGCATTACTACGGCAAGCGCAAGCTGGCACTCGAGCTGCGCGACGATTACGGGCGCCTCATCGACGCCTATGCCGGCCGCTTGGGCGAGATCCGCCAGGGCGGCGACGCCGCGCGGCATCTCGGCGGGCTCGATGTGAGCACAATCCAGGTCGTCTCGCTCTATTCCGGCATCTTGCGCACCGACGAGAAGGGCGAAACCACGGTTTCGCTCGACGTCCCCGACTTCAACGGCCGCCTGCGCGTGATGGCGGTGGCCTGGAGCGCGAGCAAGCTCGGGAAGGCCGAGCAGAACGTGACCATGCGCGACCCGGTGGTGAGCACGGTGACCTTGCCGCGCTTCCTGGCACCGGACGACCGCGGCCGCGTCACCGTCGTGATCCACAATGTCGACGGGCCGGTGGGCGCCTATCGCGTGCGCCTCTCGACCGGCGGCGACGGCGCCGCCGGCGTCTCCGGCCCCGCCGAGCAGACCTTCCAGCTCGCCAAGGATCAGCGTCAGCGCATGGCGTTCACCTTGGCCGGGCTCCGCCCCGGCACCGCCTCGGTGCGCTTGGAGATCAATGGCCCGGCAGACTTCGCGCTGACGCGCAACTGGGACATCGCGGTGAGGCCCGCGCAGACCAACGTCGCGCGCTTCCTGCTGAGCCAGCTCGACAAGCGCGAGGCGGTGACGTTCGGCCAGAAGGAGCTCGGCGAGTTCCTGCCCGGCACCGCTTCGCTCTACCTGACCGTCGGCACCACGCCCGATCTCGGCGTCGCGGATCTCCTCGCCTCGCTCGACCGCTATCCCTATGGCTGCGCCGAGCAGGTGACGAGCCGTGCGTTGCCGCTGCTCTATCTCGCGGAGGTGGCGCAGGCGATCGGCATCGCCAAGGACGAGCCGACCTTGCGCGACCGCGTGCAGCAGGCGATCTACCGCGTGCTGGCGATGCAGGCGCGCGACGGCGGCTTCGGCATGTGGAGCTCGTTCGACGAGAGCGGCGGCTGGCTCACCGCGTTCATCATGGACTTCCTGACGCAAGCGCGGGCCAAGGGCTACGTCGTGCCCGACATCGGCTTCGAGCAGGGGATGAAGAAGCTCGAGGCGATGACGCGCGACCTCTCCTACGACCGCCCGGCGCTGCCGGTCTTGACCTACGCCCACTACGTGCTGGCGGCGAATCGCAAGGGCGACGTGGCCTCGCTGCGCTATCTGCACGACACGCAGCTCAAGGAGCTTCCGACCTCGCTCGCCAAGGCGCAGCTGGCGGCGGCCCTCGCCCTCATGGGCGACGGCGCGCGCGCCAAGGCGGCGTTCGACGCGGCGCGCGCGCATGACGGAAGGCCCGTGCCCGAGGACCGCTACTGGCGGCCGGCGGTGCACGACTACGGCTCGATCCTGCGCGACCAGGCCGGCATCCTGGCGCTCGCCAGCACCGCGCAGCCGCGCGGCGCCGAGCTCGACCAGGTGCTCTACGCGGTCCGGCTCGGGCGGCGCCAGAAGACCTACCTGAGCACGCAGGAGCAGGCCTGGCTCCTGCTCGCCGCGCACAGCCTCGCCTCGCCCGGCGCCGAGTGGAAGGCGAACATCGGCGGACGGAGCCTCGGCGCCGTCGGCAAGCCGTTCGCCGGCCGCTTCGGCCATCAGGCGCTCGGCCAGCGCTTCGAGATCATCAACGAAGGCAACGACAAGATCTGGGTCGGCGCCACGCTCACCGGCATTCCGGCCAAGGATCAGCCGGCCGACAAGCAGGGCTTCGAGATCACGCGCGCGTTCTACACCCTGAAGGGCGAGCGGGTTGACCTCGACAAGGTGCGCCAGAGCGACGTGCTCGTCGCCGTGATCAAGGTGAGCGCCTCGGGCTCGCAGCCGCATCAGGCGCTCGTCGTCGATCTCCTGCCCGCGGGCTTCGAGATCGAGAATCCGCGCCTCGACCGCCGCGATCCCGAGCAGATGAAGTGGCTGCCCGAGCTGGCGCGGCCGCGCGCCACCGAGCCGCGCGACGACCGCTTCGTCGCCGCGGTCGACGTCTGGAGCGGCAAGCGCGACTTCTACCTCGCCTATGTCGTGCGCGCGGTGACGCCGGGCACGTTCCGGCTGCCGGCGGCGTTCGTCGAGGACATGTACGCGCCGGCACTCTACGGCCGCGACGCCATGGGCAAGGTGACGATCCTGCCGCGGCAGTAGCGCCGGCGATGGCCACGCGCGCGCAACGCTGGAAGCGCCGGCTCCGCCGTCTCGCCCTGGGCGCGGCGGCAGGGGCCGGCGTCCTCGTCGGCGCATTCGCGGTGCTCGATCGCGTCTATCCGCTCGACCTCTCGCGCGCGCATGAGGTCTCGGCCGTCGTCGCCGACCGCGACGGCCGCATGCTGCGCGCGTTCACGACTGAAGCCGGCACCTGGCGCCTGGCCGCGCGGCCCGACGAGGTCTCGCCGCTCTATTTGAAGATGCTGCTCGCCTACGAGGACCGGCGCTTCCGCTACCACCCCGGTGTCGACCCCGCGGCCGTCCTGCGCGCGGCGTGGCAGTGGGCCGCGAACGGCCGCATCGTCTCGGGCGGCTCCACGCTCAGCATGCAGGTGGCGCGCTTGCTCGAGCCGGCGCCGCGCAGCCTTGCCGCCAAGGCGAAGCAGGCGTTCCGCGCGCTGCAGCTGGAGCTGACGCTCTCGAAGGACGAGATCCTCTCGCTCTATCTCGCGCGCGCACCCTATGGCGGCAACCTCGAAGGCGTGCGCGCAGCCTCGCTCGCCTGGCTCGGCAAGGAGCCGAAGCACCTCACCGCCGGCGAGGCCGCGCTCCTGATCGCGCTGCCGCAGTCGCCGGCCGCGACGCGGCCGGATCGCCGCCCAGAGGCGGCCAAGGCCGCGCGCGACAAGATCCTCTCGGTGCTCGAGGCGCGCGGCGTGATCTCGCCGACGATGGCGGCCGAAGCGCGCGCCGAGCCGCTGCCGCGCCTGCGCCGTCCGCTGCCGTTCCTGGCGCCGCACGCGACCGCCGAGCTGCGCGCCCGGCAGCCCAAGGCCGCGCGCATCGCCAGCACGCTCGACGCGCGTCTCCAGGAGGCGATGGAGGCGCTGGCGCGCTCCGAGCTTTCCGGCATCGCGCCCGAGGCCAATATCGCGATCCTCGTCGCCGACCACACGAGCGGAGAGATCCGCGCCTATGTCGGCTCGGCCGAGTTCTTCGATGCGCGCCGCCAAGGCCAGGTCGACATGGTGCGCGCGATCCGCTCGCCGGGCTCGACCTTGAAGCCGTTCGTCTACGGCTTGGGCTTCGATCTCGGGCTCGTCCATCCCGAGACCATCGTCACCGACGGGCCCGCGCGCTTCGGCAGCTACGCGCCCGAGAATTTCCAGCGCCACTACATGGGCGAGGTGAGCGTGCGCGTGGCGCTGCAGCAATCGCTCAACGTGCCGGCCGTGGCGGTGCTCGACGGCGTCGGGCCCGAGCGCTTCGCCGGCCTGTTGCGCGCGGCCGGCATCACCCTGCAATTCGAGAACACGGGCGAGCGGCCCGGACTGCCGGTGGCGCTCGGCGGCGTCGGCACGAGCCTCTCCGACCTCGTGACGCTCTACGCCGCGCTCGGCAATCGCGGCGTGGCGCGCCCGCTCCGCCTCGAGGCACGCGCTGCGCCCGCGGCCGAAGGCAAGCGCATCCTCTCGGCCGGCGCCGCGTGGCACTTGGCGCGCATCCTGGAATCGGCGCCGCCGCCCAACGACGCGGTGCCTCGCAACTTCCTCAATCGCCCGTTCGACATCGCCTACAAGACCGGCACGTCCTACGGGTTCCGCGATGCCTGGGCGGTCGGCTACGACGGCAAGCACGTGATCGGCGTCTGGGTCGGCCGGCCCGACGGGACACCCTCGCCCGACCGCTACGGCCGCGCCACGGCGCTTCCAATCTTGTTCAAGGCGTTCGACCTCGTGCCCGAGAGCAGGAACGGCAGCGCCGGCCGCGCGATGCCCGAGCGGCCCGCCGACGCCGTGCTCGCGGCCAACGATCGCTTGCCTGAGACCCTGCGGCGCTATCAGCCGCGGCACCTGCGCGCGGCATCGCCGGGCAAGCCCACGGGTACGCTCGCGATCAGTTTTCCGCCGGCCGGCGCCACCGTGGCGCTCGAGCAGAAGGGCGAGGCGAAGCCGCACCTCTTCCTCGTCGCCGAGGGCGGCGCCAAGCCTTTGCGCTGGCTCGTCAACGGCCGGCCGGTCGAAGCGCCGGCCGACGCGCGCCAGATCTTCTGGCGCATCGACGGTGAAGGCTTCGTGCGCGTCACCGTCATCGACGCTGACGGCCACAGCGCCTCGGTCCAGGCGCGGATCAGGATTTACTGAAAGCATTCGGGCGCCGTGCCCTCACCTCCCATTGCTGCGCCAAGCGGCGCAGCAATCGGCCCCTCCTCTCCCGGAGGGAGAGGGGCGAGGATCGCGCGCTTCTCTCTCCCGCTTGCGGGAGAGAAGGGGCCCATTCGCCGCTCTTGCGGCGAATGGGAAGTGAGGGCACGGCGCTCAATCACGACGAAAGCGCACGCCGCGTTTCCTCGCTCTCGTTCACCAGCACGCGCACCAGCTCGGCCGCCTTCATGCGGCGCGCGAGGCGGAGGCCCTGCCCGGCCCAGAGCGAAAGCCGCTCGGCGTCGCCGGCCTTGGCGGCGGCGTTGCGCATCGGACGCGTCAGCGCGTTCTGCAGCGGGAACGGCGCGATCGCGTCGGCGGCCGTGCGCTCGACCTCGTCCATGAACGCGTTGACGACGCCGCGCGCGGGCCGGCCCGAAAACGCGCGCGTCAGCGCGGTGCGGTCCTCGGGCGCCTTTGTGAGCGCCGCCTTGTAGGCATCGGGCACGCCGGCTTCGTCTGAGACCAGGAACGCCGTGCCCATCGCAACCGCGACCGCGCCGAGCGCCTCCGCGGCGACGATGCCGCGCCCGTCCATGATGCCGCCCGAGGCGATCACCGGCAGCTCGCCGACCGCGTCGACCAGCGCCGGCACCAGCGCCACGATCCCGACCATCGCGCGCTCGAACGGCGCCGCGAAGGTGCCGCGATGGGCACCCGCCTCGCTGCCCTGGGCCACGATCGCGTCGACGCCGGCCGCAACGAGCCGGCGCCCTTCCTCGACCGTCGTGGCCGTGCCCATCACGTAGGTGCCGTCGGCCTTGAAGCGCGCGAGCAGCGCCGGCGCCGGCATGCCGAAGGTGAAGCTGAACACGGGCACGCGCGCGGCCAGCACCGCCTCCATCTGCGCCGGCACCGGATCGCTCTGCGGCGGCGGCGGCTCGGGCGGCGGCAGGCCGAGGGCTGAATGGTGCCGCGCCATGAGCGCCAGCATCGCCGGCGGTACCGGCCCTTGATCGCCGGCCTTCTCGTAGCCGCCGGCGAAGAGGTTCACGCCGAACGGCTTCTGGGTGCGCCGGCGCACCTCGGCGATCGCCTCGGCGGTCTGCTGCGGCGTGAGATAGGCGCAGGCGAGCGAGCCGAGCCCGCCGGCGTTCGAGACCGCGGCGACCAGCGCAGGCGTGCTGCCGCCGCCACCCATCGGCGCCTGGATGATCGGGTGGGCAATGCCGAGGCGCTGGCAGAAGGCACGGATTTTCGGGTTCATGACCTCGGTTCTAGGCCGAACCTGCGAGCGCGAAAAATGATTTGTTGTGAATGAACTTATCTGAAATGATGATATGGAGATCGTGCGGTCCCCGCGTAGGGGCGCGCTGCGCGCGCCCTCTTTCCACCGGCAGAGCGCTCGCTGCCAAATGAGCGCGAACGCCGTACCGGCGGGGCCCGGGCGCGCGCAGCGCGCCCCTACGCGTGAGACGCCAAGCGCAGGAGAAAACAATGGACGCCGGTGATCTCTCCGTCTTCGCCGCCGTGGCCCGCGCGGGCGGCATCAATCGCGCGGCGCAGGCGCTCAACACCGTGCAGTCGAACGTGACCCAGCGCATCCGCCTCCTGGAGCGCGAGCTCGGCGTGCCGCTGTTCCATCGCCACAGCCGCGGCGTCACGCTCACGCCGGCGGGCGCGCAGCTGCTCCCTTACGCGCAGCGCATCGGGCACTTGATCGGCGAGGCGCGGCGCGCCGCCACCAACGGCACGGAGCCGGCGGGGCGCCTTACGATCGGCTCGCTCGAGACCACCGCCGCGCGGCGCCTCCCGCCGGTGCTCTCCGCCTACACGCGCGCCTATCCCAGGGTCGACATCGTGCTCGAGACCGGGACCACGGCCGAGCTCGTCGCGAAGGTCGCGGAGCGGCGGCTCGAAGGCGCCTTCGTCGTGGGCCCGGTCGATCACCCCGAGCTCGTGAGCGAGCCGATGATCGAGGAGGAACTCGTGTTCCTCACCGCACCCGGCGGGCCGAACCTCGAGACGTATCTCCGCCGCGCCGCGCGCGGCGAGATCGAGATCAAGATCCTCGTGCTGCGCGCGGGCTGTTCCTACCGACAGCGGCTCGAGCAGTTCCTCGCCGGCCGCGGGCTCCTGGGGCTGCGCCGACTCGAGTTCGGCACCGTCGACGGCATCCTGGGCTGCGTCGGCGCCGGCATCGGCGTCACGATGATGCCGCGCGCGATCGTGGCGCCGCAGCTCGCCGAGCGCCGCATCGCCGCCCACCGGCTGCCGGCGCGCGAGGGGCGCGTGACGACGGTGTTCGCGCGCCCCTCGCG
>SBBV01000500.1 GCA_005240015.1 Candidatus Odyssella thessalonicensis
CATCAGACGGCCGGCAGCAGGTTGACGGCGACGACGCGCCAGGCCGGCGCCTTGCCGTCATCCTGGATATAGTCGAGCCGCGTCACCGCAGCCATCGACCGGTGGAACCGCAGGCATGCCGGCCGCGACATCGTCGCCGTGGCGCATGGCGGCACGATCCGCGCGGCGCTCGGCCATGCGCTCGGCCTGCCGCCGGCCAGGTCGCTCGCCTTCGAGACCGGCAATTGCGCGCTGACGCGGCTCGACTATATCCAGGATGACGGCAAGGCGCCGGCCTGGCGCGTCGTCGCCGTCAACCTGCTGCCGGCCGTCTGATGCAGATGAACACGCGATTGCTGCTGCGCTTGGCGATCATCGCCGTCGCCTCCTTCGGGCTCACCGCGGGCATCCTGGCGGTGTGGCCCAAGCCTGATCGTCAGGCCGTCGGCGTCGGCGAGTCGCCCGACCGGCCCGCCGGCACCGGCGAGTCGCTGATCGGCGGACCCTTCGCGCTCACCGACGCCGAGGGCAAGCGCCGCAGCGATGCGGAGTTCCGCGGCAGGCACATGCTGGTGTTCTTCGGCTTCGCCAACTGCCCGGATTTCTGCCCGACCGCGCTCGTCACGATCAGCCAGGCGCTCGAGACGCTCGGGCCCAAGGCCGAGAAGATTGCGCCGATCTTCGTCACGGTCGATCCCGAGCGCGACACGCCGGCCGTGCTCAAGAACTACGCCCAGAATTTCGACAAGCGCATCGTGATGCTGACCGGCAGCGCCGAGGACGTCGCCGGTGCGGCGCGCGCCTATCGCGTCTACTACGCCAAGCGGCCGCTGACCGCGCCGGGCGAATACACGATGGACCACTCGGCCTACATCTATCTGATGGGCCCCGACGGCAAATATCTCACCCATTTCCGCCACGGCATCGCGGCCGCCGACCTCGCCGCGGCGCTCGGCAAGCGGCTCTAACTAGGGCTTCGAATCGCGCTGCTCGTGCTGCTTGCGCCACCCGTAACGCGTGACACCGCGCGGCTTGAAAATCGCGAGCACCGTCGGAACGAGCAGCACCAGGAACCCGGCGCCGGCGTGCACCGCGAGCGAGGTCCTGAGCGCGCGCAGATCGCCGTCCGCCACAGCCGTCTCGCGCGCGACGGCGGCCATGTAGGCGATCCCTTCCATCTGCAGTGCCAGCACGACGGCGACGACGACGGTGATCACCAGCTTTATCAGCACCCAGTAGTGCCGAAACAAGCCCCACGGGGTGCCCAGCGCCTGAATGAGTCCGGTCAGCAGCGCGGCAGCGATCAACGGCACGATGACGAACCATGCGGTCGTGGCCATTGCGATATAGGCGCCGCGCACCGTCTGCCCGTTCTGGCTGGTCAAACCGGCAATGGCGAGCGCCAGGAAGGCCGCGACCGCACCGAGCGAGCTTACCGAGCAGACGACATGCACGGTGAGCGCCGGCTTGCGGAGGCGGGGCGGCATGAGCACGGCGGTTGCGGCCGCGTCAATCGCTGTTGAACGTGTCGGCCATGATCTTGAGCGTGCCATCGCGTTGCTTGCGCCACACGACGATCGACTTGCCGTGTTTCGTCAATCGCCGCTTGCCGAGAAGCAAGAGCAGCAGCCCCAGCGCGCCCGGCGGCTGGATGGTGACCGTCGTGCGTCCGATTTCGATGATGAAGTCACCGCCCTCGATGACATCGACGGCCTGAAGATCAAGCGTCTTTATCCCGCGTTCGACCAGCTTCTGGATGGTCGCCTGAATGGCCGCTGGACCCTCGACCATGGGCGCGCCCGGCGGCAAGAAGCGGGCCCGCTCCTCGTAGAAGGGGCCCAACGCCGCGAAATTCCTGTCGGTGACGGCTTTCGCGAACTTCGCGGTTAGCGCCTCGACCTCGGCGCGCGTGTTCATGGCTGTCCCCTGTTGCTGATCTTGCATTGCGGCTAAGTCCGGCTCCTACCGCTTTGGGCCGTGTCCTATGCGGACAAGCGCTTCCACCAATGCGCGGGCGAACTCGGCCGGGTGGGCAAGGAAACCGACGTGGCCGCCGGGCATCTCGATCACGTCGCGGCTGAGCTTCTTCCCCAGCTCGAGGTTGACCTGGTAGGCGGGGTAGCCGCGCGACTCGCGCCAGCTCATCAGCACGATGCGATCGGCGTGCGCTTTGAGCGCGGCTAGATCAAGCCGGACCGCCGGATATTGGCGCAGCTCGTGCTCGAACCAGTGGGTGGCGTTGGGTAGCGTGAATTCGGTCTTGGGGGCACGCGCCATCGTCTGGCGGTCCGTTTCGGCGAACGCACGCTCGCGGAACGTCTTGAGCGCCGCCTCGATACCGGACCGGCGGTAGAGGTCGTAAACCTCGGCGAAGAAGTCCACCCACTTCTGCCCGTCGGGCAATTGCCGCACCGCTGCCGGTTCGTAGGCGATGAGAGTGCGAACCACGGAGGGGTGGCGCGCGAGAACGTCGAGCGCGATGATTGCGCCGGAACTCGTGCCGAAGACGGTCGCCGGCCCACGGCTCAAATGCTCGACCAAGCGTCGGGCATCGTCGGCTTCGGTTTTGAGGCGCTGATCGTAATCCTGCGGCCCGGTGAGGCGACTCCGCGAGAATCCGCGCCGATCGTAGATGACGACGGTGTAGTGCGCGGCGAGATGGCTCGCTACCATCCTGAAGGGATCGCCGGTGCCCGCGGCGCCCGCGACCATGATCAGCACCGGACCGCTGCCCTGCGTCTCGTAATGGAGACGGGCGCCGGGAACTTCGAGGGATCCCGCCTGGCCGTCGCGTTGTGGCGGGGATTCAGCCATCGCGCCGCGCTCCGCGGCCAACGGCAGAGCCGCCGCCGCGGCGAAGCCGCCGCAGAACGAGCGCCGCGCGATGGGTCGTGTCAACGTCATGGCTTTTCCCGCTGGTGGCATTTCTCTCCGTCATCGGTGGCCGCCCGGGTGCCGCGTGTCGACACCCTTGTCGCCGGGCGACATGTGGCGTCCAGGCCCATGCGGACCGCCGCCGGCGATGAGCACGAAGACAATGATAACGACCAGCGCAATCGCGATGATCCCGAACGCCTTCACCCAGCGCGGCGCGCCGGGATAAGGGGGCAGATCGGCCATGCGCATGTCCTCGGATCGCGGTAACGACGGCCGGGGAGTTTATCGATACACAGTGTCTATATCAAGACACATTGTCTCGCAGCCGCGGTTCCGTATAGTTGGTGCGTGCCGAAGCTGTGGAACGAGACGATCGGGGCGCACCGCCAGGCGGTGCAGGAGGCCATCCTGGACACCACCGCCGCCCTGGTCGCGGAGCATGGGCCGGCGGGAGTGACGATGTCGGCCGTCGCGAAAAATACCGGCATCGGCCGCGCGACGCTCTACAAATACTTCGCCGATATCGAAACGCTGCTCAGCGCGTGGCATGAGCGCCACGTCGCCGGCCATCTCGAGCATCTGGCGGAACTCCGCGACCGGCCCGGCACCGCCGGCGAGCGGCTCGCAGCCGTGCTCGAGGCCTATGCGCTCATCTCCCATCACCGCGATCACCACGGCACCGAGCTCGCGGCGCTCCTTCACAGCGGCGAGCATGTCGCCCGCGCCGAGCAGCAGCTCATCGACTTGATTCGCGACCTGCTTGCCGAGGTGGCGAAGGAGGGCACGCTCCGGAAAGATGTGACACCTGACGAGCTCGCCAAGTATTGCCTTCACGCGCTCGCGGCGGCCAGCCGACTCCCGTCCAAGGCTGCGGTGCGGCGGCTCGTCACGGTCACGCTGGCCGGCCTGCGCGCATCGCGCTGAACCGCCCGCCCCTCGTTGTTTGTGCCCGGCGCCGCCCGGTTCATCGCTTTGCGCCTATGTCAAGCGGCCTAGCCCGGAAATATCGCTGGACGGCGCGATTCGCCGATCGTTATGTTGGCATACAAACGAAAAGACGCGCCGGGGGCCGGGCGGCAACGCCGGACTGGAGACGGGGTCAGCTGAGGCATGCTCTACACGCTCTATGCGTGGCAGCAGACGGCGATGGCGCCGCTGCGGCTCGCGGCCGTGACCGGCCAGCACTTCTTCACCGCTTCCACCTTTCCCTTCGCCGAGACGCGCACCGCGCGCGCCATCGCCGCCGCGTGCGAGATGGTCGAGCGCTCCACGCGCGCCTACGGGAAGCCGCCGTTCGGCATCGACGCGGTGCCGGTCAAGGGCGAGCTGGTGCCGGTCACGGAAGAGATCGTAACCGGCAACGCGTTCGGCTCGCTGATCCGCTTCAAGCGCCAGGGCGCCGAGCGCCATCCGCGCGTGCTGCTGGTGGCGCCGCTTTCCGGCCACCACTCGACCCTGCTGCGCGGCACGGTGCAGGCGCTCCTGCCGGGCCACGACATCCACGTCACCGATTGGCATGACGCCAAGGCGATCCCGGTCGCCGAAGGGCGCTTCGACCTCGACGATTACATCGACCGGATCATCTCGTATCTGCGCGTGCTCGGGCCGGGCACGCATGTGATCGCCGTGTGCCAGCCTTCGGTGCCGGTGCTGGCGGCGACGGCGCTGATGGCGGCGGCCAAGGACAAGTGCCGGCCGCGCTCGCTCATCCTGATGGGCGGGCCGATCGACACGCGCATCAACCCCACCAAGGTCAACCAGTTCGCGACGCGCCACCCGCTCTGCTGGTTCAAGAACGCGGTGGTGAGCCACGTGCCCTACGGCTATCCGGGCTTCGGGCGCCCGGTCTATCCCGGCTTCCTGCAGCTCTCGGGCTTCATGTCGATGAACATCGACCGGCACCTGGGCGCGCATCTCCGCATGTTCGAGCACCTGATCCGCGGCGACGGCGACAGCGCCGAAGCGCACCGCAAGTTCTACGACGAATACATGTCGGTGATGGACCTCACCGCCGAGTTCTATCTCCAGAC
>SBBV01000198.1 GCA_005240015.1 Candidatus Odyssella thessalonicensis
GCCCAAGCCCTTATCCACTTTGTCCACAAGCAGCCCCCGCTGCGCTATCGTCAAAAACGCCGCTGCCTGCGATAAGCACATGCCTCGCCTGCGACCTACCATTTTCTTTCGCACCGCAACATGAACGAGACCATGACCCCGCCCGTCATCGGCGTGATCGGCGGCAGCGGCATCTATGAGATCGACGGCCTCGAGAAGCGCCGCTGGGTGACCCAGGCCTCGAGCTTCGGCGAGCCGTCGGATCAGCTGCTCATCGGCGAACTCGCCGGCATCAAGATGGTGTTCCTGCCGCGCCACGGCCGCGGCCACCGGCTCTCGCCGTCCGAGATCAACTATCGCGCCAACATCGACGCCATGAAGCGGGCCGGCGTCACCGAGATCCTCTCGATCAGCGCCTGCGGCTCGTTCAAGGAGGAGCTCCCGCCCGGCCACTTCGTCATCGCCGACCAGTTCATCGACCGCACCTTCGCGCGCGCCAAGAGCTTTTTCGGCACCGGCTGCGTGGCCCACGTCTCGATGGCGCATCCGGTCTGCGGCCGGCTCGGCGACGCGCTCGAGATCGCGGCCAACGAGGCCGGCATCGCGGTGGCCCGCGGCGGCACCTATCTCTGCATGGAAGGGCCGCAATTCTCGACCTTGGCCGAGTCGGAGCTCTACCGCTCCTGGGGCTGCGACGTGATCGGCATGACCAACATGCCCGAGGCCAAGTTGGCGCGCGAAGCCGAGCTTTGCTACGCGACCGTCGCGATGGTCACCGACTACGATTGCTGGCACCCCGACCACGATCACGTCACCGTCGAGGCGGTGATCAAGGTGCTGCTCGACAACGCCGCCAAGGGCCGCGCGCTGGTGAAGACCGCAACGCCGCATCTCTCGCACCGGCAAGGCGTCTGCGACCGCGGCTGCCACCGCGCGCTCGACCACGCAATCATCACCGCCGCCGACGCGCGCGATCCCGCGGTGATGCGCAAATTGGACGCGGTTGCGGGCCGGGTGCTGAAGCGGTAGTCACCTCGCGGCGGCGGCGCCAGAAGGCAGGGAGGCGGGCAGCCGGGGAGGCAAGGTTTTGGCGCGCCTTGCGCGCCAATTCTTCTTCTCCCCGTCTCCCCGCCTCCCTGTTCCCTTTGCGGCGCGTCCGCCCGTACGGCGCAGGAGGTTCAGGCGATGCAATCACGCTGGTCGGACGCGGACGCGAAGGCGGCGATCGAGACGTATGCCGCGCAGGGGCACGGCGCCGACATGGCGCTGCGCGTCTACACCACGCGGCTGCTCGGCGGCGATCCGGCGCTGGTGCTGCATGGCGGCGGCAACACCTCGGTCAAGACCGCGGCGCGCGACATCTTCGGCGACGAGATCGACGTGCTGTGCGTCAAGGGCAGCGGCTGGGACATGGCCAAGATCGAGCCGCCCGGCCTGCCGGCCGTCCGGCTCGAGCCGATCAAGCGGCTCTACCAGCTCGAGAAGCTCTCGGACGAGGACATGGTCAACGTCCAGCGCTTGAACCTGCTCGACAGCGCCGCACCCAATCCCTCGGTCGAGACGCTGTTCCACGCGTTCCTGCCGCACAAATTCGTCGACCACACGCACGCCAACGCCGTCGTGGCGCTCACCGACCAGCCCGACGGCGAAGCGCTCGCGCGCGAAGTCTATGACGGGCGCTGCGTGATCCTGCCCTACATCATGCCCGGCTTCGCGCTCGCCAAGGCGATGAAGACCGCGTTCGACCAGCATCCCAAGGTCGAAGGCATCGTGCTGCTGAAGCACGGCATCTTCTCGATGGGCGAGAGCGCGCGCGAGGCCTACGAGCGCATGATCGCGCTCGTCACCCTGGCCGAGCAGCGCCTTGCCAGGAACCGGCGCAATGTGTTCGTGCCGGCGAAGCTGCCGGCGGCGCTCGCGCCGCCGGCCGAGGTGGCGCCGATCCTGCGCGGCCTCGCGGCCGAGCCGCTCGATGCGCGCGACGGCGTCTTCCGCCGCATGGTGCTCGCGTTCAGGAGCTCGCCGGCGATCCTCAATTTCGTCAACGGCGAGGAGCTCGCACGCTACAGCCAGGCGGGCACCGTGACGCCCGACCACGTGATCCGCACCAAGCCGAAGCCGCTGATCGTGCCGGCGCCCGAAGGCGGCAGGCTCGATGCGTTCAAGGCGGCGGCCAAGGCGATGCTCGAAGCTTATGCGCGCGATTACCGTGCCTATTACGAGCGCAACAACACGCGCTTCGGCGGCAAGAAGAAGCCGCTCGATCCGATCCCACGCCTCGTTCTGGTGCCGGGCCTCGGCCTGTTCGCGATGGGCGCTTCGGCCAAGGATGCCGCCGTCGCCGGCGATCTCGCCGAGTGCATGGTGGATGTGGTCACCGCGGCCGAGGCGATCGGCAGGTTCCAACCGGTCGGCGAGGCCGATCTCTTCGACGTCGAATACTGGTCGCTCGAGCAGGCGAAGCTCGGCAAGGGCACCGAGAAGCCGCTCCAGCGCCAGGTCGCCGTCATCACCGGCGGCGGCTCGGGCATCGGCGCGGCCACCGCCGCCGCGTTCGCGCGCGAAGGCGCCGAAGTCGCCGTGCTCGACCGCGACGAGGCCGCGGCCAAGGCCGTCGCCGCCAGGATCGGCGGTTTCTCCGCCGCGTGCGACGTCACCGACGCGGGCTCGGTGCGCCGCGCCTTCGATGCGGTGGCGCTGCGCTTCGGCGGCGTCGACATCGCCGTGTCGAACGCCGGCGCCGCCTGGCAGGGCCGCATCGGCGACGTCGACGAGAAGGTGCTGCGCCGGAGCTTCGAGCTCAATTTCTTCGGCCATCAGAACGTGGCGCAGAACGCGGTTCGCCTCATGCGCGCGCAGGGCACCGGCGGCTGCCTGCTGTTCAACGTCAGCAAGCAGGCGGTGAACCCGGGCAAGGACTTCGGCCCCTACGGCCTGCCCAAGGCCGCGCTGCTGTTCCTGCTGCGCCAGTACGCGCTCGACCACGGCGCCGAGGGCATCCGCTCCAACGGCGTCAACGCCGACCGCGTGCGCACGGGCCTGTTGACCGACGAGATGGTGAAGTCGCGCTCGGCCGCGCGCGGCGTCTCCGAGCACGACTACATGGCCGGCAATCTCCTGAAGCGCGAAGTGAAGGCCGACGACGTGGCGCAGGCCTTCGTTTCGCTCGCGCTCGCCAACAAGACCACCGGCGCCGTGCTCACCGTCGACGGCGGCAACATCGAAGCGGCGCTGAGGTAGCGAGCAGTTGCTACCCGTCATCCTGAGCGAAGCGAAGGATCTAGCTCCCACTGCCACCAGTCTTCGCACGGAAGCTAGGACCTTCGCTTCGCTCAGGATGACGGTTATCAGATCTTCCGTCGCACGATCGGTCGAATCGGCGAGCGGCGGGCGACCTCCGCGAAACCCTGGTCGAGAAACGCGGGCAGCAGGCCGACGAAGAGCTCTCCCGACATCATCTTGCGCCGGGGATCGAACGGATAGGCCTCGACGGCCGGCGCGCCGGACTTGGCGGCGTACTCCACGGCGCCCTCGATCAGCGCGCGCATGAGGCCGCGCCGGCGATGCTCCCGCGCCACGATGAAGCAGTTGATCGACCACACCGGCGCGGCATCGACCGGCGCCAGCACGCGCGAGCGCGCGAGGCGCGGGAGGTCGCTCCGCGGGGCCACGCCGCACCAGCCGACCGGCTCGCGCCCGCGATAGGCGACGATGCCGGCGGGCATGCCCTTCTCCACCAAATGCCGGAAGAATGCGCGATTGCCGGCGCCCCATCCGGCGCGGAACTCGCGGCGCGGCCGGCGCCAGAACGCACACCAGCAGCCGCGCGCGTCGCCGCAGCCCTGAAACACTCGCGCCGCATCCGCCCAGCGCGCCGGCGCGAGCGGCCGGCAGACGATCTTGTCGCTCATAA
Source organism: Candidatus Odyssella thessalonicensis (assembly GCA_005240015.1). Lineage (GTDB taxonomy): Bacteria > Pseudomonadota > Alphaproteobacteria > Bin65 > Bin65 > SBBV01. Next base: position 3,893 of record SBBV01000198.1, read on the forward strand.
GCCGATACTCCTCAGGGCGGCCACCGCGCCGATGCCCGCGATCATGCCGGCGAAGTCCCCGCCGAAAAAGCGCGCCACCAGGAAGGCGACCGCGACGCCGGCGATTTCGACCGGGCCGGCGCTCGCCAGAGTGCGCGCGAGGATCGCAGCGACGAGTGCGCTCGGCATCGCCGCGAGCCAGCCTTCGACGCGCGGCGTCATGCGCACGAAGCCCATCGCCCAATAGCCGCCGGCGCGGCAGGCATAGGAGGCGAGCGCCATGCCGGCGATCGCGATCCAGATCTCAGGATTTCCGGCCATGCGCGAACACTCCGACGAGGCTGCCGAGCAGGCCGCCGATGACGAGGCTCCAGGCACCCGGGATCCAGCGCTCGGCCACGAGCGCGGCGCCGGCGCCCACCACGATCGGGCCGAGATCGCTGCGCTTCTTCCACATGCCGGCGGCCATCGCCGCGAAGAACGCCGGGAAGATGAAATCGAGGCCCCAGGCTTCCGGCGCGCCGATGCGGTTGCCGAGAATGTGCCCCGCCGCCGTGCCGGCGACCCAGGGCAGATATTGCGCGGCGCCGGTGCCGAACAGGAACCCGCCGTCGACCGGCTCGCCCTGCCAGCGCTTCAACGCCAGCGCCCAGCCGGCGTCGCTCAGCGTGAACAGCGACGCGTAGGTGCGCAGCGGCTTGCCGCGCCCGAGCCAGGGCCGCAGCGACGCGCTTTGCAGGATGTAGCGCGCGTTGACGGCGAAGGTCGTGGCCCAGACGGCGAACAGCGGGACGGGATTGGCCCAGATCTGCAGGCTCGCGACCTGCGCGCCGCCGGCATAGACGATGGCGCTCATCGTCGCGGCGACGGCGAGATCGAACCCCGCCTGCGCCGCCAATGCGCCGAAGATGAGGCCGTAGACGCCCGAATTCGCGGCCATGGCCCCCGCCGCCGCGACGCCGCTCTTGACACCGCTCCAGGTGAACGCCGCCGATGGCATAAGCGCCTGATCGCGCATGCTTTACTTAACCGGTTCGGGGGTTATATTGACCGGATGTAAATCGGCCGCGCCGGCGAGTCAACCCCTTAATCGGTTAGAGAGGGAAGCAGTTGCGCGAGAGTCCAGGCACCGTCTATCCGTCCTACCGCGTGGCGCGC
>SBBV01000458.1 GCA_005240015.1 Candidatus Odyssella thessalonicensis
CCTCCCCCGCCAGTCGCGGGGGAGGGAATCACGACGCGGGGCGCCCGACGCGCTCGATCAGCGCCTGGGCGGCGCCGGGCGCGCGCTCCTTGGCGCCCGAGATGAAGTAGACGAACGCGTTGCCGCGCTGGGCCCAGCCCTTGGCGCGCTCGGCCCATTGGTCGAGCTCGGCGGGCTTGTAGCCGGTCTTCAGCTTCTTCTCGGTGCGCATCAGCCGCGCATAGGCGAAGTCCGCAGTCTCCGCGTCGATCTCGGGGAACTCGTCGTGATGCGCGTAGACGATGGCGACGCCGTAGCGGCGCGCGAGGTCGACGAAGCGCTCGTCCTTGAAGCTCGGATTGCGCACTTCGAGCGCGTGGCGCAGCGGCAGGCCCTTCACCTCGCGCGGCAAGAGCTTCAGGAACGCCTCGATGTCCTCGGGGTCGAATTTCTTGCTGTCCATGAGCTGCCAGTTGATCGGCCCGAGCCGCGCGCCGAGCTCGGCGAGGCCCTGGTTCACGAACACGGCCACCGAATCGCCCGCGGTGGCGAGCTGCTTGCGGTTGGTGACATAGCGCGAGCCCTTGACCGCGAAGACGAACCCCGCCGGCGTCTCGTCGCGCCACTTGGCCCAACTCGCCGGCTTGAAGGTCGAATAGTAGGTGCCGTTGATCTCGATCGAGGTCAGCGCGCGGCTCGCGAATTCGAGCTCGCGCTTCTGCGGCAGGTCCTCGGGATAGAACACGCCGCGCCACGGCTCGTAGGTCCAGCCGCCGACCCCGACATAGATGCTGCCCGCCATCGTGAAGCCCCCATGCGCTCGCCGCCGCGAACGAGCGCACGGCGGCCCCGCTTGTCAATCCTCGTATTTGTCGTGGTGCCTCACCCACGACATCGTGTAGGGCAGGCCGGCCTCGTCGCGGCCCTTCGGCGCCAGGTCGAGGATGTGATAGGCGCCGTTGATCATGTCGAGGCCGCGCGCGTAGCACGAATAGGTGTGGAACACCGCATCGCCCTCGCGCGCGAACAGGCTCATGCCCGGCGCCTCGTCGCTCGGGAACTTGCGCTGCTCGAAATTGTAGAACACCTCGCCCTTCATCTCCTCGGGCGTGAACGAGACGTTGAAGTCGCGGTTGAAGTCGTTGGCGTAGGACGACACCCACTTGAAGCTCCAGCCCATGCGGCGCTTGAACGCCTCGATCTTGGCGAGCGGTGCGCGCGAGACCGCGACGAGCGTCAAGTCGCGGTGCGCGAGGTGGACGTCGATGCCGTTGAAATTGTCGGCCCAGAACGAGCAGCTCTTGCACCCCTCGGTCCAATCCGGCCCGAGCATGAAATGGTAGACCGCGAGCTGGCCGCGCCCGGCGAAGAGCTGGGCGAGGCTTTGCTTGCCGCTCGACGTGTCGAAGACATAGTCCTTGCCGATGCGGACCCAGGGGAGCCGGCGCCGCTCGGCGTTCAGCGCGTCGCGCTGGCGCGTGAACTCCTTCTCGCGCTGGAGCAGCGCCTTGCGCGCGGCGAGCCATTCGGCGCGGGAGACGACGGGGTGCGTGCTCATGGGCGGCCTCCTTCCGCAGTATTTAACAGATAGGTTAAATAAACGCCGCCGCCGCCAATGTCAAATCACGTCATCCTGAGCGCCGCTGCGGCCGTCATCCTGAGCGAAGCGAAGGATCTTGCCTCCAACGCCGACGACGGTGGCCGCTGATGCAGGATCCTTCGCTTCGCTCAGGATGACGGTTTTGATTGCCCGCAGCCCGTTGGTCCGTCCGCATCGTAGCGGTCGTGATGGCGGACCCAGTCGGTGAGATCGAAATTGGGCCCGTTCTCGTTGCGGCCCTTGGGCGTCAGGTCGAGAAAGTTGTAGGCGCCGATCAGCAGCTCGTCGCCGCGCGCATAGGCGGAATATGTGTGAAAGACCCGGCCGGCCCCGTCGCGGACGAACACGCTGATGCCGGGCAGCTCCTCGCCCTGATAGCCGCGCAGCTCGTAATTGTAGAGTGCCTTGCCGCGCGCCTTGTCGTCCGCCGTGAACGAGACGTTGAAGTCGTAGTTGAAATCGCTGCCCAGCGACGACACCCAGAGAAAGCGCCAGCCCATGCGCCGCTGGAACGCGTCGATCGCGGCATAGGGCGCGCGCGAGACGGCGGCGAGCGCAAGATCGTTGTGCTCGAAATGCCGGCGCGCGGCGTCGACGTGATCGGCCAGGAACGAGCAGCCGACGCAGCCTTCGGTCCAGCCGGGGCCGAACATGAAGTGCTGCACGACGAGCTGGCTGCGGCCCTCGAACAGCCCGGCGAGGCCGACCTTGCCGCGCGGCCCCTCGAATACGTAGGCCTTCTCGAGCGCGACCCAGGGCAGGCTGCGCCGCTCGGCGGCGACGCGGTCGCGCAGGCGCGTCAGCTCCTTCTCCTTGGCCAGCAGCGCCGTGCGGGCTTCGAGCCACTCCTTGCGCGAGACGGCGGAGTGGTGGCGGATGGCGGTCGTTGCGGTGGTCATCGCCGGCTCCTTGCTTGAACGTGGTCGTAGGCATAGGGGGCGCAGCCGATGTGCTGCGCGCGCGGTCTCCCGCAGGGAAACCCGTCAACGCTTTGGGCGATCACCTCTAGGACGCGCGAAGGCCCGGCGCGCCGACACTGGCGACGAAATTTTTTTGCGATCTAGAGAGCGGCGGCCCAGAGGTCGCGATCGGGATCATACGGCCAATCCCGCCTTGTGCAGGCCGTCGACGATGCGGTCGAAATCAGCCAAGTCCCGGTACGGGAGAATGCGTCGCCGATGCTCCAGCGAGTACGCCGGATTGACTTTCAGCGCCTGCTCCCAGAACTGGCGTGCCTCTTCGTGCCGGCCAACATGGCCGTAGATCGAGGCCAGCAGGACCCGGCTGACATCCGTGTTGGGGTTGCGGATCAACCGCCGCTCGAGAACGGCGATCGCCTCGTCGAGGCGTCCAAGCGCGAAGTAGGTCAAACCAAGAAAATGCAGGAATTGATCGGGATGGTGCGGGTCGAGGCGAACCGCCTGTTCGAGAAAATGCAGACTCCGCTCCGGCTCCCGGGCATAGTAGAGCGTGTAGCCCAACGAAGCGTGGGCGTGCGCATAATTAGGATCCAAAGCGAGCGCGCGTTCCAACGCAGCAATGGCCCGGTCCAGGTCCTTCATCCAATGGAGGACGATCCCGAGCACGTTATGAACTTCGGGATTCTTGTCGTCGAGCGCAACGGCCCTGCTCGCCAGTTCATACGCTGTCTCCAGAGACCTGTCCGGAGTCTCGCTCCAGTCGTTGACGTAATCGAACATGTGCGTTTTGGCCAATCCGGCGACAGCCGTGGCGAAGTTCGGGTCGAGCGTGATGGCTCGCTCGAACATGAGCCGAGCCTCGGTATTGCCGGCCTTCGTGAATAGCTGCATCTGCTGCCGGCCGCGCAGCAGGTAATCGTAAGCGCCAACGACCTCTGTGCCTCGGCCTTCGATGCGCTGACGCTCATCTCGCGGCAGCTTGAGCGACAGGGCGGCGACGATCTTTTGCGTGACTTCGTCCTGCAGGGCGAAGATGTCGGTCAACTCGCGATCGTAGCGCTCGGCCCAGACATGGCCCCCCGTTTGGCCGTCGATCAGTTGGGTCGTGATCCGAACGCGATTGCCGGCCTTGCGAACGCCGCCTTCGAGGACATAGCGCACGCCAAGCTCGCGGCTGACATCCTGCACTTTGACGGCGCGGCCCTTGTAAGTGAACGCCGAGTTCCGGGCGATGACGAACAGCCCCGCGATTTTGGAGAGATCAGTGATGATGTCCTCGGTGATGCCGTCGCTGAAATAGGTTTGCTCGACATCGCCGCTCATGTTGTCGAACGGCAGGATGACGATCGAGGGCCTTTCCGGCAGCGGCAGCGGAGCATCGGACCCAGCCGCGGCCGTTCGGCCCGCGGGATGCCAACGCCAGATCCGCACTGGTCGGGCGATGTTCTTGACCTGGTGCTCCCCGCCGTCCTCAACACTCAGGTCTAGCTTGCCGGAAACGGCGGCATGGACCTGATCCGAGATACAGATACCCCCTGGCTCGGCAAGCCCCTGGAGCCGCGCGGCAATATTCACACCCTCGCCATGGCGATCATCGCCCTCGACAATAACGTCGCCGAGATTGATGCCGATGCGCATATCGATGCGCCGGTCATACGCAATTCCTGTATTCCGTGCGGCCATGTCGCGCTGGAGTATGACCGCACACTCGACTGCATCGACGACGCTGCCAAACTCGGCCAGCAGCCCGTCCCCCATCAGCTTGAAAATGCGTCCCCGGTGCTTCGCGATCTCTGGCTCGAACAGCTCTTTGCGATGGGCGCGCAGCCGCTCGAATGTGTCCGCCTCATCTTGCTCCATAAGGCGGCTGTAGCCGACTACGTCGGCCGCGACGATAGCGGCAAGGCGTCGCTGGGCGCGTTCTTCGGCCATGTGGCGCGATTGCTTTTAGAGAACGCAGTCCGCGAAATTGTATTGGCGCACTGTTGCGAAGTCTATCGGGCCGGGTGTCTGGAATGGGGTCATTAGCGGTCATAAACCGCTTGCTTGGCATGCGGCTGGTCCTGCTCGCAAAGCGGACAATGATGCGCCGGAGGTGGGCGTTTATGAGTAGAGGGCCTAGCTCTGCGCGGGGTGCGCGGAGCCGCGCCCGCTCTTGCGCTGGGCACCTTCCTTGAGGCGATCGAGGTGCTGGCGGATCTGCTCGGCCTCCGCCGGCGTATTGGCGAGCGCGATCGCGCGATCGAAGGCCGTGCGCGCCTCGTCGGCGCGGCCGAGTTCCTTCAGCAGCCAGCCCTTGACGCCGAAGTAGTGGAAGTAGCCGGCGAGCGGTTGTGCCAGCGGCTCGATCATGGCGAGGGCCGCGGCTGGGCCCCTCACCTTGCTCACGGCCACGGCGCGGTTGAGCGTCACCACGGGCGAAGGCTGGTGGCGCTCCAAGGCGCCGTAGAGCTGCTCGATCTCGGCCCAATCCGTGTCCTCGGGCTGCGCGGCGTGGGCGTGCACGCCGGCGATCGCGGCCTGGACCTGGTAGGGGCCGGGGCGCTGGTGGCGCAGCGCCTTTTCGAGCAGCGCGAGCCCCTCGGCGATGAGCTCGCGGTCCCAGAGGCCGCGATCCTGGTCCTCGAGCAGGACAATGTTGCCCTCGCCGTCGAGCCGCGCCTTCGCGCGCGCGTGCTGCAGCAGCAGCAAGGCGGCAAGGCCCATGATCTCGGGCTCGGCCGGGAAGAGGCGCAGCAGCAGCCGCGCGAGGCGGATCGCCTCCTCGCAGAGCGGCACGCGCACCTGCACGCTGCCGCCGCTCGCCGAATAGCCCTCGTTGAACAAGAGGTAGATCATCGCGGCGACGGCGCCGAGCCGCTCGGCGCGCTCGGGCGCGCCGGGCGCCTCGAACGGCACGTCGGCGGCGGCGACGCGGCGCTTGGCGCGCGTGATGCGCTGCTCCATGGCGCTTTCGCTCACCAGGAACGCGCGCGCGATCTCCTTGACCGAGAGGCCGGAGACGATGCGCAGCGCGAGCGCGATCTGCTGCACGGCGGGCAGGTCCGGATGGCAGCAGATGAACAAGAGGCGCAGGATGTCGTCGCGATAATGGGCGCCGTCGAGGCGCTCGGCGAGCGCGCTCTCGGCATCGTCGAGATCGGAGAGGACGTCGTCCTCGGGCAGCTCGGTCTGCTTCTTCTTCCGGCGCGCTTCGTCGAGCGCGGCGTTGCGCCCCACCATGATGAGCCACGCGGCGGGGTCGCGCGGCGGCCCGTTCTGCGGCCAGGTCTTGAGCGCGCGCAGGCACGCCTCCTGGAACGCCTCCTCGGCGGTGTCGAGGTCGCGGAAGTAGCGCAGCAGCGCGCTCACGGCCTGCGGGCGCGCGGCGGTCAAGGCGGCATCGATCCAGCCGAGATCGTTCATGGCGGGGCCGCCGCGGCTGCTCAGCCGACCTCGACGTCCTGCCAGAAGCCGACGCGCTCGGCCGTGGGCTTCATCGCGCCCTGCGGCGCCTCGTAGATCCAGGCCGCGCGCGCGTGGCGTTCGCCGTCGACGACGACGTCATAGAACTGGACGCCGTGCGGGCAGCGGCGATCGTCGTCGGTCTTGGGCGCCTTCTCGAGCCATTCGAGCCGCACCGCCGCACGCGGGAAATAGTGGTAGCCGCCGCGCTCCACGATGTCGTCGCTGTCGGCGATCACGCGGCCGTTGAGCATGGCTTTCATGGCGCGACACTCTCGGCGGCAAGCGCGCCCGCCGTGGTCCCGGGCCGGAACAGGCGCAGCGGGCGGATCTCCATGGCACCGCCGCCGTCCTTGACCATGCCCTTGGCCGCTTCGATCGCCTCCGCGAGCGAAGCGCAGTCGACGATGTAAAAGCCCAGGAGCTGCTCCTTGGTCTCGGCGAAAGGCCCGTCGATGACCAGCGGCTCGCGCCCGGCACGCACGGTCGTGGCGGCCGTGGTCGGCATCAGCCGCACCACCGGGCCGAGCCTGCCCTTGGCCGCGAGCTTGTCGGTGACGAGCGCGCGCTTGGCCAGCACCGCGTCGTCCTTCTCCTTGGGCCAGGAGCCCACCTCGGCCTCGTCGTGGTAGCAGAGAATGGCATAGAGCATCGGGGATCCCTTCGTCCTATCCGGGCGAACCAAATTGGCGACTTGCCCCAAGGGCAAGACCAGAGGAGGCGCAGAGACACAGAGGTTCGGTCATGCGCGCCAAAGGCGCGCAATCGTGCATCTCTGCGCCTCCGCGTCTCCTGTTCATCATCGTTTCCGCCGCTCGGTCAATCCCTTGGCTCGCCCGGCCTATCCATAGGACGAACCAATTTGCCCGAATCCGACAAGGATTTCCCGCCCCGCGAACCGCCGCCGGCAGGCCAGATATTTCAAGCGGATGTGCCGCCTGGCGCCGCCGGTCGTAAAATCGCGGCCCTCAGCGGGAGGAACCCAGGCGCGCACCGATGCTTGCGGCGCTGGCGGCCGCGGCGGCACCGGTCCTTGCGGCCGAGCACGTCGTGAAAATGGAGAACATCGCCTACGCGCCCGCGGAGCTGCGGGCCAAGGTGGGCAACACGGTCCGCTTCGTGAATGCCGACGGCACCGACCATGCGGTGTTCGTGCCGACGAAAGGGTTCGGCGTCGACCTCGGCATGTAGAAGCCCAAGTCCGAGACCACGCTGCTGCTCGGCAAGGAAGGGCGCTTCGAGGTGGAGTGCGTGAACCACCCGAACATGCGCCTGGACGGCTGCTTCGCCTGCCATCTCAACCGCGCCGACCGCGACTATACCTTCACCTATTTCAAGAACCGGCAGGACCGCGGGAACTAGCCGTGGACGGTCGAGGTAGCGCCTACAAAACGGGCCCGGGGAGTGAAGTAAATTCAGGCGCAACCTAGACGTTTCTGCGCCACCTGCGCGACCGAGTGACCCCTGTCACAGCTTTAAGCTGCTCCTTGTGACATAGTTCACAACCAGGGGCCTTGCGCCCTTGTGTTCAACCCTAGCCTAAGAGTCCAACCATGAAACCGACACTTGCCTTTGCTGGCGCGCTCGCCGCGCTCGTCCTCGGCACGGCCGCCGCCCAGGCAGCAACGCCGATCTCCTGCACCAACGGGGGTGGAGACGTGGTCGCCTACCCCTACTTCTACAACAACACGAATTCCACGCTGAAGGCCGGCACGAAAATCACGTACTACATCAAGGCTTACAAGCAAAAGGGTCGGATTAAGGCGCGCACCTATGTGTTGACTGCCGCGCTTCAGCCCGGCAAGGGCGTCTATGGCCCGCAATGGTTCCACTGGCTGTTCAGCTGCACCGCTTACGTCTAATCCTGCCCCGATCGTCGCCCGCCGGATTAAGCCGGCGGGCGGCTGCGCTTTCGACACCGATTGGGCGATGCAGCCATGCCGCGAGAATGGCTAGATTTGGCACGGGATATCGCTACAGATCAGCACGATTGGGCGCGGCTTCGATCCCGCAGGAGCGCGCTGCGCGCCCCCGCGCCGCGCTCGCGCTCAACCCGCGCCTCTCTCGCGCGCTGAACGGCTTGAAGTAGCGCAACCGCGCCGACCGCGACTTCACTTTCACCTATTTCAAGAACCGGCAGGACCGGGGGACCTGGCTTCATAGCGTTTCCGGCTATATTTCCGGAAACAGACCGGACCCGCCAGTGGCGAAATCGCAGCGCAAAGCCTTGTCTGCACACCGTCGACGCCTGAAGCAACGCGGCGTCGCCCGCCTCGAATTGCGCGTCCGGCGCGACGACATCCCGCTCCTGCGCGCGCTGTTGCGCGAACGCTTTGGCGCAGCGCATGCGAAGAGTTTCAAGGAAATGCTCGCTGCCGCGCCGCTGGATGGTATTGACCTCGCCCGGTAGATCGATTTGGGCGCGACGTCGAATCGTGAATTTTCTCGTCGATACGAACATCATCTCGGAGATTCGGAAGGGGCCGCGCGCCGACCGAAACGTCTCGGCATGGTATGCGGCGGTTCCCGACGGGAGCCTCTATGTGAGTGCGCTGGTGCTGGGAGAACCGCGCCGCGGCCTCGAACTGAAGCGCCCGCAAGACCCTGCGCAGGCGGCAGCGCTGGAAAAATGGATCGGTGCGGTCCAGCGCGATTTCGGGGGGCGCATTTTGCCCGTGGATTCGCCTGTCGCCGAGGAATGGGGCCGAATGTCGGCGACCCGGCCCGTTTCGATCATCGATGGGCTCATGGCCGCGACGGCCAAAGTCCATGGCTTCACGCTCGTCACGCGCAACACGGCGCACGTAACGGGCCTCGGTGTTGCCGTGATCAATCCCTTCCAGTCGCGGGCGTAGAGCGGGGACCGATTGGGTGAAGCGTGTCACGTAGGGGCGCGCAGCGCGCCCCTACGGATTGAGCGCCGGGTCCCCTAATCGGAACGCGCTCTCGCGCGCGCCGCTTCGCGTGAGGCCGCGCCTCAATGTCTAACGCCGCGCTTCGAGCTCTTTGAGGCCGTTGAGCGCGCGGGCGAGGCGCGGGTTGAGCGCGAGGGCGGCCCGGAAATCGCGCTCGGCCTCCTCGCGCCGGCCGAGCCGGAGATGGGTCCAGCCGCGGTTGGCGAGCGCGAAGAAATCCTTGGGCTCGAGCTCGAGCGCACGGTTCAAATCGGCGAGCGCCCTCTCGTGATTGCCGAGCTCGCCCTGCGCATAGCCGCGATTGGCGTAGTAGGTGGCCTGCTTCGGGAACGCCTCAATCGCGCGGTCATAGTCTTCGACCGCGCGCGCGAAGTCGCGCTTGATGAGGAACAGCTCGCCCCGGCTGCCATTGGCGAGGGCCAGCTTGCCGTCGAGCGCCAGCGCCTTGTCGAAATCGGCCATCGCGTCGTCGTGGCGCCCGAGCTTCTTGCGCACGATGCCGCGGTTCAGGTGCGCCTCGGCATTGTCGGGCTGGAGCGCGATCACCCGATCGTAATCGGCGAGCGCGGCATCGAGCCGACGCAGCTGGGAATAGGCGAGGCCGCGCTGGAAATAGCCGTTGGCGAAGCGCGGCTCGGCCGCGATCACGCGGTCGAGGTCGGCGACCGCGCGCTCGAACTGGCCGACGCGATTGAGCGCGCGCGCGCGGTTGAAGAGCGCCGGCAGCGACGACGGCTGCAGCGCAAGCACGCGGTCGTAGTCGCCGACCGCGCGCTGATACTGCCCCATGTCCATGAAAAGGGTTCCGCGGTTGAGCCAGCCGCGGAAATCGTTGGGCGCCAGTTGCGTTGCGCGCGTGAGGTCGACGAGCGCGTGGTCGAAGCGGCGCGCCTCGCGGTGGATGACGCCGCGATTGTTGCGGGCGAAGAAATTGTCGGGATCGAGCGCGATCACGCGGTCGTAGTCGGCCAGCGCGTCATCGGCCCGGCCCATGGCCTGCAGCGCGCGGCCGCGGTTCAAGTGCGCATCGGCGAGCGCCGCTTTGTCCGCCGGAGCGGCGGCGAGCAGGCGCGTGCAGGCGGCGGCGCGCTCGGCCGGCGGCGGACTGCCCTCGCCCTTGCAGAGAGCACCGTCGTTTGCCGTAGCGATGGCGGCGGGAAGCACGAAAAGCAGGACCGCGGCGAGCAGGCGGACAAGCATCGGACCCTCCGTCGGACGCTCGGATTATAGCGCGTCCGCGCGTCTCCGCCCGAACGGCGTTCGAGGTCGGCGTGGCGGCACCGGGGGCGGGTTTGAAACCCGCCCCTACGAGAGGGCCAACTGCGCCGAATCCTGGCCCCGCCCTGGCCTCCGCGCGCGCGCTTTGCTATGCCCGCACGTGACGGTTTCGCGACAGCGAGGGCACCATGCAACACATCCTCTCCGAGCTCGAGGAGAAGCGGGCGGCGGCGCGGCTGGGCGGCGGCAAGAAGCGCATCGAGGCGCAGCACGCCAAAGGCAAGCTCACCGCGCGCGAGCGGCTCGAGATCCTGCTCGATGCCGGCTCGTTCGAGGAATACGACATGTTCGTCGAGCACCGCTGCCTCGATTTCGGCATGGAGAAGCAGAAGGTGCCGGGCGACGGCGTCGTCACCGGCTGGGGCACCATCAACGGCCGCCTCGCCTTCGTCTTCAGCCAGGATTTCACCGTGTTCGGTGGCGCGCTCTCCGAGGCGCATGCCGAGAAGATCTGCAAGATCATGGACCAGGCGATGAAGGTGGGGGCGCCGGTCATCGGCTTGAACGATTCGGGCGGTGCCCGCATCCAGGAGGGTGTGGCCTCGCTCGCCGGCTACGCCGAGGTGTTCCAGCGGAACGTGATGGCCTCGGGCGTGATCCCGCAGATCTCGTGCATCATGGGCCCCTGCGCCGGCGGCGCGGTCTATTCGCCGGCGATGACCGACTTCATCTTCATGGTGAAGGACTCATCCTACATGTTCGTCACCGGCCCCGAGGTGGTGAAGACGGTGACGCACGAGGAGGTGAGCGCCGAGCAGCTCGGCGGCGCGGTCACGCATTCCACCAAGTCGGGCGTCGCCGACTGCGCGTTCGAGAACGACGTCGAGGCGCTCTTGCAGCTGCGCCGCTTCTTCGATTTCCTGCCGGCGTCGAACCGCGAGAAGCCGCCGGTACGGCCCACCGACGATGCGCCCGGCCGCGCCGAGCCCTCGCTCGATACGCTGATCCCGGCCAATCCCAACAAGCCCTACGACATCAAGGAGCTCATTACCAAAGTCGTCGACGAGGGCGATTTCTTCGAGCTGCAGCCGGGCTACGCGGCCAACATCGTCACCGGCTTCGCGCGCATGGAGGGCTCGACCGTCGGCGTCGTCGCCAACCAGCCGATGGTGCTGGCGGGCTGCCTCGACATTTCGAGCTCGCGCAAGGCCGCGCGCTTCGTGCGCTTCTGCGACGCGTTCAACATCCCGCTCGTCACCTTCGTCGACGTGCCCGGCTTCCTGCCCGGCACGCAGCAGGAATACGGCGCCATCATCAAGCACGGCGCCAAGCTGCTCTACGCCTATGCCGAGGCCACCGTCCCCAAAGTGACAGTGATCACCCGGAAGGCCTATGGCGGCGCCTACGACGTCATGGCGTCGAAGCACCTGCGCGGCGACGTGAACTACGCCTGGCCGCAGGCCGAGATCGCGGTGATGGGCCCCAAGGGTGCCGTCGAGATCATCTTCCGCGACGACCGCGGCGACCCCAAGAAGATCGAGGCGCGCACCGAGGAGTATCGCAGGAAGTTCGCGAACCCCTTCGTCGCCGGCCACCGCGGCTTCATCGACGACGTGATCATGCCGCATTCGACGCGCCGCCGCGTCTGCCGCGCGCTCGCGATGCTCAGGGAGAAGAAGCTCGCGAATCCCTGGAAGAAGCACGGGAACATTCCGCTGTGAGTTCAGTGCTCGGGCGGGTGACGCACCCGCTCGGGAGGCGGAGAGCAGCGCTCGGCCGGATGACGTTGCCTCGGGTCGCGCCTCTCTGGGCTCGGTCGCTCTTCGGGGTCCCCGCTGACTTGCAGATCACGTCGCGTACGGGGACCCACGCTCCCTCGCCAGAGAGGCGGCTCCCCTCGACCTCATCC
>SBBV01000163.1 GCA_005240015.1 Candidatus Odyssella thessalonicensis
AGGCCGAGCGCAACGGTGCGTCGGCCGATCATTCGGCCGCCACGGCGGAGCACGCGATCAGGCATGCGAGGCCGCCCCATGTGCCCCTCCCCGGCGCACACCCTGCAGCTTTCGCGGCGCCGGCCGAGGCGGCCGGCGGCGGATCGGCAGTCTAGCTCACTTTTGGCTGTGTTGTCGCGCCGACATGCCACCTCATTCGATCACGGGTCATCATTCGATCACCTCGTCGGCGCGGGCAAGCAGCGCGGGGGGAATCGTGATCCCGAGCGCCTTCGCGGTCTTGAGGTTGATCACCAGCTCGAACTTGGTCGGCTGCTCGATCGGAAGATCGGCCGGCTTGGCGCCGCGCAGGATTTTGTCGACGTAGCTCGCGGACCGCCGATTCATGTCGCGGAGGTCGATGCCGTAGGAGACGAGGCCGCCGGCATCGACATAGAGACGCAGGCCCGACACGGTGGGCATGCGCTGCCGCAGCGCGAGCCGAGCGACGAGATCGCGGCCCCGGTCCATGAGCGCAGGCTCGGGCAGAACGACGATGCCGGCGAGCTTGGCGGCGCGGGCGGTATCGAAGGCGGCGGCGAAATCAGCCTCCTGCCTCACCTCGATCAAGCGCACGGTGAAGCCCATCGCGGCGCCCACGGCGAGGAGGCGGTCGGCGCGCGCGCCGGTCACTGAGGCAGGGTTATACATGACACCGACGTGCTGCCGGCCCGGCAAGATCTCGCGCAGCAGCTCGAGATGCTTGGGGTTGAGCTCGTCGATCAGGCCGGTGAAGCCGGTGACGTTTCCGCCCGGGCGCGCGAGACTATGGGCCAAGCCGGCGCGCACCGGCTCCACGCCGGTCATGGCCATGACGATGGGAATCCGGCGCGTGGCCGCCGCCGCAGCCTGGATCGCGTCGGTCCCCGCTGCCAGAATCACGCGCGCGCCCTGCCCGTCAAGGTCGCGCGCCAGCGCGTCCAGGCGTGATCTATCGCCCTCGGAGAAGCGCGCTTCGAGCCGATACGAGCGGCCCTCGACGTGCCCGAGCGCGCGCATGCCCTCGTGGAACGCCTGGAGGAATGATTGCTGCAGCGGGTCGGCCGCGGAGGCAGAGCTGAGTCGGCCGACGACGGCGACCTTCGCCGTCTCTGCCGCGGGCCCGGTCGGCGCCCAGCACGCGAGCGCGGCCGCGAGCGCAAGCAAGACGCGGCTCCGGCCACAAGCGATCATGCGAGGACCTCGTCGGCGCCCGCACGTGGGCGGGTTGGAAAGTGGGGCGGATTTCAAACCCGCCCCTATGAAATTCATCGACAGCGACCTAGAACGCCATCCCCTTCTTGACACCCGGGCGGGCGCCGATCTCGTCGGCCCAGCGGTCGATGTTCTTGTAGCCCTCGACGAGCGCCGGTGCTGCGCCCTTGGCGCGGCCGATCACGCCGTAGAGCGCGAAGTCGGCGATGGTGACCTCGTCGCCGGCGCAGTATTTCTGCTTCGCCAGCGTGTCGTCCCAGGCCTTCATGTAGCCCTTCCAGCGATCTTCGAAGAGAAGCTGCGAGGGCTTGTGCGGGTCCTTGGAGCGCTGGATGGTGAAGATGCTGCCGAGCGTCGGGCCCATGTCGCTGGCGGCGTTCAGCAGCGCCTGCCAGAACTGGGCTCGCTTGGCGCCGTCCTTGGGAATGAATTTCCCGGTCTTTTCCGCGAGATAAATCATGATCCCGACCGACTGCGAGAGGGTCACGGGTTTGCCGCCCGGCCCGTCGCTGTCGACGATGACCGGGATCTGCCCCCAAGGGTTGCGGGCGAGGAACTCGGGCGATTTCTGCTCGCCCTTCATCAGGTCGATCGGGTGCAGCTTGTAGGGTACGCCGCACTCCTCGAGCATGATCCGGGCGCGCATGCCGTTCGATGTGCCGGCGGCGTAAAGGTCGATCACGGTCGTCTCTCCCTTCGTTTACGGAAAATTAGGTCAAAGATTTCGCTGGCGCCCGGGAACATTAGGCCGCGCCAGTGCCGTAAATCAATTCGGAGGGCCAGCATTCCGCCGGCATTCATGGCCGGTTCAGCTAGCGCGGAATAGCGTGGCTCGAAGCCGGGAAATAGGGGCCCGGCAGGGGTAAGGGAAATGAGAGGGCCCAGAGCCCGCGTTTTGGGGATTGCGCTCGCCGCAGCCATGTTCGCTGCCGCCGCGCCCGCCGCCGCTGCCACCGCCGAGCGCTATGAAGACGGCCTGGCCGCGTATCAGCGCAACGACTTCGCCAGATCGCTGAAGGTGCTCCGTCCGCTCGCCGAAAAGGGCGATGCGCGTGCGCAGTACCTGATCGGCCGCCACTATCAGTTCGGGCAGGCGGTCAAGGTCGATCGCGCCGAGGCCTATTACTGGTACAAGCGCGCCGAGGTGCAGGGGCACAACGAGGCGCGGCTCTTCCGCCAGCTCCTCGAGAAGCGCTGGAAGATCAGCGCGGCCGAGAGGGCGCGCGGCGAGGCCAGGCTTGCCACCGACAAGGTGGCGAAGGAAAAGGCGGCGGAAGTTGCAGTGGCGCGCGAGAAGGCCAAGGCGCCGCCGCCGGCCAAGCCCAAGCCCGAAATCGCGCAGAAGCCGGCGCCGAAGCCGGAGCCTCCGAAGCCGGAAGTGGCCAAGGCCAAGCCCGAGCCGGCAAAGCCGAAGCCGCCGGAGAAGCCGCCGATCGTGGCCGCGCGCAGCACGCCCGGCCCGGATGACGAACCGCCCTCCGTGGTGCGCGGCAAGACGCCGTCTCCGCGCGCCCCGGCGCCGGCCGTGCGCGACGTGGACGACGACGAAGACGAGGACGTCGCCCGCCCGAGCGGCCCGCCGCCCGAGACGCGGACGACGATCGCCGCGGTTCCGTCCGCGCCGCCGCCGACGGCGAGCGACTATGACGGCCCGCAATACTCGCCGACGCCGACCCACCCGCCGCCGAGCGGCCCCTATTACGATGCCGGCCCCGGCCCGGCGCCCTACTACGCGCCGCCCGCGCCGACGTGGCGCGCCGGCATCTACTATCGCGCGCGACCCCATCGGCCGGCCTGGAGCCCCCGCCCCCATGCGGGCCGCTACGTCCACCCGGGCTGGCGGGGCGGTGCGAGCTGGCGCGGCGCCGGCTGGCGCGGCGGCTTCCGCGGCCGCTGGTAGGCGGCATCGAAGCCTTCCCGCGCTTGCGGTCGCGCGGGCTGCCCTCCGGTCCCGGGGGAAAGAATCCGGGGTCTGTGCCGGCCGTCACTGCGGAATTTGCCTAGCCAAGGCAGAGTGCGCCCCGCGTTGAGACGCGGTGTGTGCGCACGCGCACACGCCGCATCCCCCTCCCATCGAAAGGACCACGCATCATGAAGAAGTCGCTCCTCGCCCTCGCCGCCGCCATCGGCCTCGCCATCGCGGCCCCGAGCTTCGCGCTCGCCCACACCGGCGACCAGACCGGCACCACCGAGGTGAAGTCGGTCAAGAAGGTGAAGAAGGTCGTCAAGGGCAAGAAGATCAAGCTCGCGAAGCTCAAGTGTGCGAAGCCGGTGAAGATCAACGGCGTCAAGCGCTGCCCGGTGATGAAGGGCGGCATGCCCAAGTAACCGGCGCGACGCGCCCGATCGAATGCGGCGCCGCGGACCGACCGGTCCGCGGCGCCTTTCGTTTTCGGCCAGCGAAAAATTTGAACCGCAGAGGTCACAGAGCACACAGACGCTCGCGAAGCGAGCGACCGCGCCTTCGGCGCGCATTTTCTTTTTCTCTGTGGCCTCTGTGTGCTCTGTGGCTATTCATTTCTTTCTCGAGGATCGCGTTCATTTCCCATTGTTCGGTGTGACAGCGGTCACTGCCGGGATGCGCCGGCCCGGCCTAGGGATGAGCCTGCCATCGAACGGAAAGAAGAAGAGGGAATCATGAAAGCGACAGTGATCGCGCTCGCAGCCGCTCTCGGCATCGCACTGGCCGCGCCCGCCCCGGGCCTCGCCGACATAGCGCCGAGCGAGATCAAGAACGGGCAGCAGAGCGGGCCGCTCAAGAACGGGCCGCTCAAGGGCTACAGGCTGAAGCGCTCGCGGCCGGCCGATCGGGCGCCCGAATCGCGCGGCGGCACGCTCAGCGAGGACAACCCGATCATTTTCTTCTAGCCAGTGTGACGCGCGTCACACTGGCTAGAAGAAAATGATCGGG
>SBBV01000253.1 GCA_005240015.1 Candidatus Odyssella thessalonicensis
GCGGGCTGCTCCGGGTGGGGGCAACGGCGTTTCCCCCATGTGAGGCGCCGGCCCCCTCAGTCTGGCGCTTCGCGCCAGACAGCTCCCCCTCAAGGGCCCTCAAGGGGGAGCGGGCGTTATAGTCGCTTCGTCAGCACGACATGCGTGGCGGCGGCGGTGGCGACGTGCTCGGCGCACCGGTAGCCGAGCGCCGGCAAATCGATGCCGGCGACGAGATGCTCGCCCGAGCCGAGCAGAATCGGGCTGATCGCGATATGCATCTCGTCGACGAGGCGCGCGCGGAGATACTGCCTGATCGTGGCGAGGCCGCCGCCGAGGCGCACGTCTTTGCCGCCGGCCGCCTCGATGGCCCGCTGCAGCGCAGCCTCGATTCCACCGGTCACGAAATGGAACGTCGTGTCGCCCTTCATCGCAAGTGGCGCTCGCGTGTGATGAGTGAGCACGAAGACCGGCACGTGATAGGGCGGCTCGTCCCCCCACCAGCCCTTCCAGCTCTCGTCGGGCCAGGGCCCGCGCACCGGCCCGAACATGTTGCGGCCGAGGATCCAGGCGCCGATGTTGGCGAGGCCGCGCGCGGTGAAATCGTCGTCGACGCCGATCGTGCCGCCCTCCTTGTCGAACAAACGCTGGAACGTCCGGGTTGCGACCATCCACTCGTGCAGCCGTTCGCCGCCGACTCCGAGCGGATTCTCGAGCCCTTGGTTGGGTCCGGCGCCGTAGCCGTCGAGCGAGATCGAGAAGCAGTGAACGCGGAGCTTTGGCATGCGCAGTTCTCTCCTATCGCCGTCCGTCGAGGCGACCGAGCGGCGATGTCGCGCGGTTGGGCTCGGCAGTAACAAGCTGCCGCTTCCGCCGCCGTTTGGCCGGCGGCAGCGGCAGGCCCGCAAACCCTTCCTTCGTTTCCGCGAAAGGGCCGTCGATCACGAGCGGAAATCCGCCCCAGCGCCGTGCGGCGGCAGGCCGTCGTGCGGCTTTGCTGGCGCGCGGCATCAGGGTGCTCAGCCCGCGCGCGCCGCGAGCGCCAGCGCCGCGAGTGCGGCGCCGCAGGTCACGAGGTCGAGCGGCAGCCGTGCGAGGCTGCGGCGCGCCCACCGCCGCGCCGCGTTTTCGCTGATTGCGGCGGCTTCCGCGCGCTCGAAGGCCAGCGCCTTCGGCATGAAGTCGAAGGCCGACCAGAGCCGCATCAGCGCATGGCTGGCAAGCGCCAGCAAGAGGCACAGCCGGACATCCGGACGCAGCCAAGCCAGGATCAGCGCGGCAACGAGCGCGAGCTCGAACGCGACATGCGCCGGAATCCAGAACCGCCGGCGCGAAATGCCGCCGGCGCGTGGTTGGATGAACTCCGGGCGGCGCGGCCAGGCCGGATCGACGACGCTGAACTCGTAGAACGCGCCGCCGAGGCTGATCAAGGCCAACGCGGCGGCAACGGCGACGGCAATGAGCGTGAGCATGACGAGCGTGCGAGGTGGGCGTTTGCGACATGCCGCCGGCTTGGCGCCCCCCGGTCCAGCGGTCGTCAGCGGGCGGAAGCCCCTTCTCACGGCGCGAGCGCGGTGGTGTAATGCGCCGTGTACGGCCTATTGAGATAGGCCGTGTACGGCATATTCGTCCGGGAGTCAACGCACCGATGCGAAGAATATCAGCCGATGCCGTGCTCAAGCCGCTGGCGCTCGACCAGGCGCCCGGCCACTTGCTGCGCCGCTGCCACCGCCGCTCGCGCGAGATCTACGAAGAGCTGATCGGGCACCGCGGGGTTTCGCGCCAGCAATTCGCGGTGTTGATTGCCCTGGCGACGCGAAGCGGGAAAGCGCGCGGAGCCGGCGCCAGCCTCACCCGCATCGCCGCCGCCACCGGCTTCGACCGCAACACCTTGGCGGAGATGATCACCCGCCTGAAACGCGGCGGCTATTTGGCGCGGCGCCGCTCGGCCGCCGACGGGCGCGCCTATGAAATCGCGCTGACGCGGAAAGGCGCGCGCTTCGTCGCCGAGATGATGCCGCGGGCGCACGAGGTGCAGCGCCGTATCATGGCGCCGCTGCCGCCGGCGCTGAGGCCGGTATTCCTCCATTGCCTCAGGCTCCTGCTCGGGCTCGACGCACCGCGACGGTCGGGCGACGCGCGGGCGCTGGCGCAGCTGCGGCCCGGGAGGCCCTGCGCGCCGCTACTGCCGCCGGCGATCGGCCGCGACGATGCCGAGCAATTGCGCGCGCTCGAGGAGTCGATGTGGCGCCGGGAGACGCGGGGCGACCGCGATTACATGGAGCGCACGCTGGCGCCCGACTTCTTCGAGTTCGGCCGCTCGGGCCGGGTCTACACGCGGGCCGAGATCATCGGCATGCGGCCGGGGCCGGCGCCGCTGCGCTATGCGCTGCGCGATTTCAAGCTCACGCCGATCGGCCATGACGCGACTCTCGTCACCTATGTGAGCGAGGTGAAAGCAAAGGACGTGGAGCGCGGCAACCGTACCTCGCTCTGGCTGAAAACGCCGACCGGCTGGCAGCTCGGCTTCCATCAGGGAACCGCGGTCTTTCCGCCGGGAACGGTTTCCGATTAGGGTTTTGCCCGGGGTCGTCGCTCGCTTGACCGGTGCGGCCGCCGGGACCAAGTTTGCACGCTTGCCCCGTGCTCACGCCACGCGGCCCCGCGAAACCCCTGATTGCCAAGGGAGACGCCGTCATGACGCCCTGGGAAGTTCAGGCCGACGAGTTCATCAACTGCAACTGCGCCTATGGCTGCCCTTGCCAATTCAACGCGCTGCCGACCCGCGGCTTCTGCGAAGCGGTGCTCAGTTTCGCGTTCAAGAAGGGCCATTTCGGCGCGACGCGCCTCGACGGCCTCAACGTTGCCATGGTGCTGAAATGGCCGGGCCCGATCCATGAGGGCCGTGGCCAAGCCCTGGCGATCATCGACGAGCGCGCCAACGAGCCGCAGCGCACGGCGCTGCTCGCGATCGTATCGGGGAAGGAGACGAATCCCTTCGCCACGATGTGGAACGTGTTCGCCGCGATGACCGAGAAGACCTTCGATCCGGTCTACAGGCGCATCGACCTCAAGATCGACGTCGAAGGGCGCAGGGGGCATCTCAAGGTCGACGGGCTCATCGACATGGTCGGCGAGCCGATCAAGAACCCGGTCACCGGCGCCGAGCACCGGCCGCGCATCGATCTCGTCGGCGGCTTCGAATACGAGATCGCCGAGATCGGCAGCGGCACCGCGAAGACGAAGGGGCCGATCGAGCTCAGCTTCGACAAGACCTACGCGCAGTTCGCGCACATCCATCTCAACAACAACGGCATCGTGCCGTCGCGGAAGGTGGCCGCTTAGTCCTGTAGCCTTTTTGCGCACGGGAATTCCGTCGTCCCGCGAAAAGCGGGGACCGATCTCGCCACCGACGTGCGCCTGGCCGAAAGGCCAATTCGGCGGAAGCGCCGTGTGGGTCCCGCTTTCGCGCGGACGACAGGTTTGTTGAGTTCACTTCGGACAGGCCCGGGGTAAATTTGGGACGGGTATAAGTTTGGGGCCCCTGCGTGTGAGGGCACAGCAGACGATGGCGACGAGCGAGGCAACAATCACCGAGCGCATCGTCCGGCGCGACCGTCTGATCGTCGCCATCGTCTGCTGTGCCC